>CAYTNQ010000069.1:0-21848 GCA_964439175.1 uncultured Anaerolineales bacterium
GGCGAGTGAGCACTCGCCTGGTCTGGGAACACCCCTCAACGGCGAGGGGTGTTTGATTTATATCCAGTATAGCATATTTGTACTCTACTTTCAATTACCGACCCTGCAAGCCGTCACCAAGTCACCCCATTGACAAACGAGCGGGCTTGTGCTATATTAGGCATGATTTGCAAACGTGTGCATTGAGTTCCCTTTTCTCATTTTTATTTTAGCAGAACTTGCACACGTTTGCGACAGCGCCTTTTCCTTTAAGTGGCAAGTAGGGCACTATGCGAGTTTCGATCAAAGACATCGCCAAGGCTGCCGGTGTTTCCCATTCCACCGTCTCCCGCGCGCTGAGTGACAGCCCCCTGGTCAGCGACGAGACCAAAGCTCGCATCCAACGTCTGGCCCAAGAGATGGGCTATTCTCCTAATACCTTAGCCCGCAGCCTGGTCACCCGTCAAACTTACACGGTGGGCGTGGTGGTCACCACCATCGCCGACCCTTTTGTGGCTGAGGTGGTACAGGGCATCGAAGCCACCGCTCACGACTATAACTACACAGTGATTCTATGCAGCTCTGGGGCGAGGCCCGAGCGTGAGATTGCCGCTGTGGAAATGCTGCGTTCCAAGCGGGTAGATGGCGTTATCGTTACTTCTTCGCGTATTGGCGCCCTTTATCTCGAACACCTGGAACGGATTGGCGCTCCTATCGTGCTCATCAACAATCACAACGAGAGTAGTGGTCGCTACACTTTCACTGTTACCGTAGACAACCGTCACGGTGGGCGTCTGGCTACAGAGCATCTGGTCCAACTCGGACACCGACGCATTGCCTACGTAACCGCGCCGGCTGACCACAGCTCCGACCTGGACCGTATGACTGGCTATCGCCAGGCTCTTATCGCAGGCGGAATCGAACCGGATCCGTCGTTAATCGTTCCTGGCAATGGCCGTGCCGACGGCGGTGAACAGGCGTTGAAGGCTTTGATAGAGTTGGGCGAACCGCCCTCGGCCGTCTTTTGCTATAACGATATGACGGCTATTGGATTGATGTACGCGGCTCGCCGGGTCGGCCTGTCGGTGCCCAGGGATATGGCCGTGGCCGGCTTTGACGACATCCCATTCGCTTCTTATTTCTATCCTCCTCTGACCACTATCGCTCAGCCTAAAGTCGAGATGGGGCGGCTGGCGATGAAAATGGCCCTGTCTTTGATGACCATCAGTCAGGAAGAGGGTGAGGAAGAGCTTTCTAACGTCGTCGTCCGGGGCAAGCTAGTGGTGCGTGCCTCGACGGTTGAAGATTAAATGCTGGAGGGTAAAAATCGATGACCAGGCAAATCAACGTAGGCATCATTGGCGCGGGCAGGATCGGCAGAGTACATGCTGAAAACCTGGCCTATCGCATCCCGGAGGCGAATGTGGTAGCCATCGCTGACATCTTCGTCGAGTCGGCCGAAAAATGTGCGGCCGATTTTAACATCCCGTTGGCTTTTAAAGACCACCGGACAATTATGGAAAACGATGAGATCGAGGCAGTGGTGATCTGCTCCAGCACCGATACCCATGCCCAATTCATCCAGGAAGCGGCTGGGGCCGGGAAACACATCTTCTGCGAAAAACCGATTGACTTCGACTTGAAAAAGATCGACCGGGCGCTGGAGGCGGTCAGCCAGGCTGGGGTCAAGCTGCAAATCGGCTTCAACCGGCGCTTCGATCCCAGTTTCAAGCGCGTGCACGACATGGTGGTTGAAGGAAAGATCGGTACACCCCACATCGTGCACATCTTTAGCCGCGACCCGGCCCCGCCACCCGTCGAGTACATCAAAGTCTCGGGCGGCATCTTTTTGGATATGACGATCCACGACTTCGACATGGCTCGTTACTTGATTGGGGGCGAAGTGGAAGAAGTATATGCCACCGGTGGGGTGATGATTGATCCCCATATCGGGGAGGCGGGCGACATCGATACTGCCCTGGTGACCTTGCGCTACGCTCAGGGCGCTATCGGCAGCATAGACAACAGCCGCCAGGCAGTCTACGGCTACGATCAGCGGGTCGAGGTCTTTGGATCAGAAGGTGGCATCGTCGTCGCCAATCATACCCCCAACAACGCCATCTACAGTAATGTCGATGGAGTCCACGCCGCCAAGCCTCTCTATTTCTTCATCGAGCGCTACACCGACGCCTACATCGCTGAAATGAGAGAGTTCATAACTTGCATCCTGGAAGATAGAGTGCCTTCTGTAACTGGCATTGACGGGCGCATCCCTGTGGTGATGGGGCTGGCAGCCTGGAAATCCTATCGTGAGAACCGCCCGGTTAAGTTGAGGGAGATAGATTGAGGACTCAGGGAACAGGTAATCAGGGAACAGGTAATCAGGACTCAGGACTCAGGTATCAGGTATCAGATATCGGAAGAGTCATGTAATCGCTGTCCGATTCCTGATTCCTGATTCCTGAGTCCTGATTCGTAATTACTCGATACAAAATTAAAAGTAAAGAATGGAGGTCAACCATTAATGAAAGGCCTAGTATTAGACGCAGTATGGGAGCCCAAAACGGACTACGAGGTATCGGATTGGGAAAGAGAGACGGGCAAAGCCATCACCGGCAATAGCATTTGGCGTTACCCTAAGTTGGGAGTGCAAGAATGGGAAGACCCCAAGCCCGGCCCCAATGATGTTCTTCTGGCGGTGCAGGCTTGTGGGGTATGTGGTTCTGATATGCACTTCTATGAAACGGATGACCAGGGCTACATCCTCTATCCTGGCCTGACCAAGTTCCCAACTATCCTGGGCCACGAATTCTCCGCCAAAGTGGTCGAATTGGGCAAGGATGTCAAGTCCCTCAAAGTGGGGGATATGGTCACCGTTGAGGAGATGATCTGGTGCGGGCACTGCATTCCCTGCCGCAACGGTTATCCTAACCATTGCGTCAATCTGGAAGAACTTGGCTTCACCATCCCCGGCGCTTTTGCCAACTACATTGCTGTAGACGAGAAGTTCTGTTGGAAGATTGATGCCGTCGCCGAGCGCTTTGGAGATGAGAGGAAGGCGTACGAAGTGGGTGCCCTGACTGAGCCGACCTGTGTTTCCTACAATGCCATGTTCACTCGCGCTGGCGGATTCAAGCCCGGACACTACGTCAGCGTCTTTGGTGCGGGTCCCATCGGCCTGGCAGCCATTGGCCTGGCAGAGGCGGCCGGAGCCGGCATGATCGTCACCTTTGAGATCTCTCCTCAACGGCGCGAACTGGCCAAAAAGGTCGGTGCTGACTACGTGTACGACCCGCGTGATGTGTCGGCGGGTGAAGTAATGATGGAACTGAGCCATGGCGCGGGCTTTGACTTCCACGTAGAGGCGGCCGGCGCTCCACACCTGACCGTCCCCGAGATGGAAAAGGCTCTGGCTATCAACAGCAAGATTGTGCAGATCGGCCGCGCGGCGCAGCGCGTGCCTATGTATCTGGAGAGCTTCCAGGTTCGCCGGGCACAGGCCTTCGGCGCACAGGGACATTCCGGACACGAGAACTTCCCCAACGTCATCCGGATGGTCGCCTCCGGCCGGTTGGACTTAAGCCCAATCATTACCGCTCGTTACAGTCTGAATGAGACGGTCCAGGCGATTGCCAGATCTACCGAGCGCACGGACGGCAAGATTATCGTGCACCCTAACTAGTACCCCATCACAGAGATTATGATGTACCAAGGCCACGCCTATGGCGGCTGAATCGGGTCTATCAAGTTCACTTTGATGGGGCACTAGCGGGTTCAGGGAATCAGGGAATCTGGCAATCTGGGAATCGGGTTTATGTGTCCCTGATTCCCGATTGCCCGATTCCTGATTGTCTGGCTCAACCATAGGAGCAGAAGGATGAAGTTAGGTTTCCACGGCGCTACCACCATGACCTCTGAGCTTGAGACGGACGTGGCAGTTTCTGCCCACGCCGGATTTAAGGCTCTCGAGCTTTGGGCGGCTAAGGTGGACCGTTTCTTGGTCGATCACTCGCTGCAAGATCTGAAGGCGTTATTGGGAGACAGCCGCGTCGCCCCCATAACCCTCAACTCCATCGAATTTATTTCTTTTCGAAGCGACGAAGAGTACACGCAGATAAGGGCGCGCTGCCGTGAATTGTCCGAAATTGCTCAGGCCATCGGTTGCCCAACGGTGATTGTCGTACCCAGCCCGACTCCTGAACGGGACTTGCCCTGGGCAGATGTCGTGGAAGAACATGTCAGGGTGTTGCGTGACCTGAGTGACGTCGCTGGCGAGTATGGCGTCCGGCTGGCCTTTGAGTTTTTGGGCTTCGGCTGGTGTTCGGTGCGTACTCCTCGCGGCGCCTGGGAAATTGTGAAAGAAACTGGCCGGGACAACGTGGGACTGGTCCTGGACGCCGCTCACTTCTATGCTGGTGGTGGGTTGTTGAGCGAAATCGAGCTTCTCGATCCGGGTCGTATCTTCGCCTTTCACCTGGACGACCTGGAGGATATCCCAAAAGAGGAGATCTCCGACGCCAGACGGCTTTTGCCGGGATTGGGAGTTGTGCCCCTTAACCGTATCTGCGCTCGGCTGAAGGGGATAGGTTACGACGACGCTTGTTCTATTGAGTTGTTCCGTCCTGAGTATTGGGAGTGGGATCCCAAGGAAGTGGCCATAAAGGCGCGAGAGTTGGCCGTCAAGGCGTTGTCTCCCTACTTCCAGGTAGAATGATGACGCTATTGGATCTAGAAATCAATTGGGCGCGTTCAAAATGGGTTGGTAGGGGCAGGTTTTGCACCTGCCCTGGACACCCGCAAGGGGTGTCCCTACAACCCATTTTGAATGCACCCAAATCAATTGACAGGGTACTGGCAAAGCTGTCGAACAGTTACGACCTATATCGAGGCTTGACAATATCGGCTATAATAAGTATAACACTTAATGTTCCCTCCATCGCGAGATCCCATATGAAGGCATCCCTTGCCTTCGCCTTCTTGGCCCATCCGCCAGTTGGTCTATGCTTTTGTCAGGAAGGAGGAGTGATTTGTCCACCGATACCACGCCTATTGTAGAGATGCGCAGCATTGTCAAGAGTTTCGGCCCGGTCCAGGCGTTGCGCGGGGTAGATATGCGGCTGAGACGGCGTGAGGTGCTGGGTCTGGTCGGTGACAACGGAGCTGGCAAGTCCACGTTGATGAAGGTCCTCACCGGCGTTCACCGGCCCGATAAGGGACAAATCATTTTTGAAGGACGTCCCGTGCAATTTTCCAGCCCGCACGACTCGCGCGCCATTGGCATCGAAATGGTTTATCAAGACCTGGCCCTGGCCGGCAATCTCTCCGTGGATGCCAATATCTTTCTTGGCCGTGAGATGCATCGAAGTTATTTGGGCGGGATGGTCAGGTTGTTAGACCACAAAGGGATGGCACGCGAAGCTGTCCACCTCCTGGAACGCTTGAGGATAGATATCAAATCGGTCGCCTATCGAGTCGAGACCTTGTCAGGTGGGCAGCGCCAGGCGGTGGCCATTGGCCGCTCGGCTGGATTCGACGCCAAAGTGGTTATTATGGACGAGCCCACGGCGGCACTGGCGGTGAAGGAAGTCTCGAAGGTATTGGACCTGATTCATGGGCTTAAAGACCACGATGTGTCCATCATCCTCATCAGTCACCGTATGCAAGACATCTTTGCCGTCTGTGACCGCATTATGGTGTTGCGGCAGGGGCAGAAGGTAGGTGACATGCCCAAATCCGAAACCAGCATGGACGAAATCGTAGCTCTCATTACCGGGGCACAAGAATCGGCGCTTCAGGAAATTCGGGAGGCAACTTGATGTCGGTGGCGACAACCTCTTCTACTCAAGAAATCCAGCCCCGAAGGCTGACCGCCTCGGCGATATTGAATCGCTTTGGCATCGCTCTGGCACTGGTTCTTTTGATGGTTATCCTCTCGATTCTGTCGCCAGAGTATTTCTTGACCAGTGAGAACCTCAACAACGTGGCACGCCAGTCGTCGGTCAATGCGCTGTTGGCATTAGGCCAGTTCCTGGTCATCCTCACCGCTGGCATCGACCTTTCGGTGGGCGCGGTGATGGCTCTTTCCATGATTATGATGGCCCTCTCCACCCACGTGCTTTACAACTGGTATGCTACCTATTACGCCCAGGCCGCGATTACGAGCTTGCCTGATCCGCAGGCGACGATTACCATGCTCGTGATCAGTGCGGTCGCGATTCTAATTGGGTTGGCGGCCGGGTTGTTTGCCGGCTTACTCAATGGCTGGGGCACTACCAAATTGCGCCTGCCACATCCGTTCATCGCCACTTTGGGTATGTTGAACATTGCCCGGGGCGCTACCGACTTGATCAGCGGTGGTGCACCGATCACCGGCATTCCCACGCCGATGCGTGCCTTCGGCGCTGGGACTCTCCACATCTTTCGGATGGCTAATGGCCAATGGTTTGGGATTCCTGCCGCGCTGCTGGTCGTCATCGCTTGTTACCTGGCTTTTTGGTTCTTCCTGACCCAAACGCACATGGGGCGTCACATTTACGCCGTCGGAGGCAACATCCAGGCCGCTCGCTATGCTGGCGTGAACGTGGATCGCGTGCTCAACGTGGTCTATATGTTGTGTGGGGGGACGGCCGCTATAGCCGCGCTGTTGCTGGCCGGCCGGACCAACTCGGGTTACCCTAAAGCCGGTGTTGGAGCCGAGCTAGACGCCATCGCCGCCGTCATCATTGGGGGCGCCAGCTTTTTTGGCGGGCGTGGCACGGTGATTGGAACCTTGATTGGTGTTCTCATTATGGGCTTCATTCGCAACGGGCTCAACCTGTTGAACGTCTCGGTCTTTTGGCAAGAGGTGGCTATCGGTGCTATTATTGTCGCGGCGGCTTATGTGGACGTGTTGCGCCGGCGCGCGGCTCGTACTTAATATTGGAAGACCCTAGCAATGGTTAAGGAGGACAACTCTGTTATGAGGCGTGTGCCGCTCATCGTCAGCATCGCAGTACTTCTGTCCGTGTTCCTGGCTTGTGGCCTGGACGTACCGGGCGGTGACTTTCCACCGACGACACCTACCCCCAGCCAGGCGACTCCGACCCCAGTGATTCTCGGCGCGCCCCAGGTGAAGCCGACCAATACACCCGTCCCACCGCCGCCTACCCCTACGCCGCGCCCTCCCACTCCCACGCCGGAGCCTCAACCGACGGCTGTTGCGACGGAAGCAGAGGTGACGGCCGCCACGACGGAAGCAGAGGCGACAGTCGCCCCGTCGCCGCCTCAGGAGTCGCCCGGGTCCACCGAGATGGTCACCATCCCGGCGGGACTCTTTATCATGGGCTATGACGAAGGGCTGGACGACGAGAAGCCCCCTCACGAAGTTGACTTGCCCGAGTATCAGATAGACATCTTTGAGTTGACCAACGCGCAATTTGCCGCCTTTGTCGACTCTACTGGCTATCAGACCGAGGCCGAACAGTCGGGTAGCGGCCGTACCTGGCGCGACGAGTGGGGCGAGGGGGAGGACAACCATCCCGTCGTGCGGATCAGTTGGAACGACGCCATTGCCTATTGTGAGTGGGCCGGCAAGCGATTGCCTACCGAAGCTGAGTGGGAAAAGGCCGCCCGCGGGCCTGAAGACTTTCTCTATCCGTGGGGTAATACCTACGAACCGGGCAAAGCCAACGGCCGGGACAGCGGTCTGCGCAGCACCGTGGCTGTGGGCAGCTACGGGGATGGCGTCAGCGGTTATGGAGTGTTCGATATGGCCGGCAACGTCCGTGAGTGGACGGCCGATCCTGGTTACTTCCCCTATCCGGGCAACACCGTCCCCTCGCCCTATTATGGGGATGAGCTTCGGGTACTACGTGGTGGAGGATGGTTCGATGACCCTGCAGACCTGCGCAGCACCCGTCGCAATCCAACCAGTCCTACTGCCGCCAATTGGGATATTGGATTCCGCTGTGCGCAGTAGCAGGGGGCAGGCGCCTGGAGGCTGGGAAACCATCCCGCTGACCTCTACCTCCTGGCTTTCAGCCATTGGCTATCCACCATAGGTTGCTAATTGGAAAGGGGGTGGTGCTATTCTGCCGACAGTTTTCAATGTACCGATGCAAATGTAACCCACCGGTATCTAACTTACTATCAGGAAAGAGGAGGAAACTCAAATGGTGAAACGCGCACTGTACTTGACGCTTGTGGTAGTTATGTTGTTGGCCTCTTTGCCCGCAGTTGTGAGCGCTGCACCGCCAAGCCCTGTGGCCTGCGATCAAGACTACACCGTGGCCCTGGCTGACTGGCTGAGCAAGCTGTCGGATCTGTTCTACGGTGATGTATTGGCCTACCCGGCCATCGTCATGGCGACCAACATGAAGGCGGCCGAGGACTCCAGCTACGCCGTCATCATGGACCCCGACGTGATTGAGCCGGGCTGGAAGCTGTGCGTTCCCAGCGCCGATGATGCTACGACGTTGCTGGGAACCAGTGTTCGCATCCACCTGGAGACCAAGGACATCGGCCCCAACAACCCCTTCTGGCAGATAGTGTGGGACGGCGCCCAGGAGATGGCTAACAAATGGCAAGGGGTGATCGACTACACGGTCAACGCTCCGACTTCGGAATCCGATGTGGATACCCAGATTGCTCAGCTTGAGGACGCCATCACCACTGGCGCCGAAGCCTTAATCGTCGCTCCCACCGATGCCTCGGCTCTCAACCCCACCTTTGACCGGGCCAAAGAGGCCGGCATCCCGGTGCTCATCATTGACAGCAACACCACCTGGCCCGACAAGCAGACCTTCATTGGCACCGACAACGTGGCCGGCGGCCGACTGGCTGGCCAATATCTGTGCGATCAGATCGGCTCGACTGGCAAGGTAGCCATCATTACCGGCCAGGAGACAGCAGCCAGTATCGCTGATCGCGTCAAGGGCGCCCAGGAAGCCTTCGATGCCTGTGGCCTGGAAGTTGTCGCCAAGATCAATGGCGAGCACAGCCGTGAGGGTGGACTGAGCGCTATGGAGGACATCCTGGCCTCCAACCCTGACGTGCCGGGCGTCTTCTGCATCAATGACAATGAGGCACTGGGTGCAGTCGAGGCGCTGAAGGCTGCGGGCAAGATGGGCGATGTGAAGGTCGTTGGCTTCGACGCCAACCCGGATGCCCTCGCTTCTATCCTGGCGGGTGATATGTCAGCTTCAATAAGGCAATCATCCGGCAACATGGGCCGCTTCGGCGTGGCCTGGGCTATGAACTACCTGCTGGGTCTGGAAGTTCCGCCGCTGATTGACACCGGCACCACCCTCGTCACCGCCGACAACGCCGCTAGCTTCCAGTAGTCGCCTGATTAGGGTTCTCTATCCCCCTCCCCCTCCGGGGCGAGGGGGATTTTTGTGCCCAAGAATTCCTCGGATTTCTCTCAGCTTTATTTTCTCCAATGTTTGTGTTATAATGAAACCGATGAGAAGCGAACGTATGTGCTAAGGAACTCATTGATATGGCCAAAAGGAGCTCCAAAAAACAGAAGGCGACACCTGCCATTCGTCCTGAACTCTTTGGATTGATTTTGCTGGCACTGGCGCTGCTCACAGGACTGAGCCTGCTATCCGTCAGCCGGGGCACGCTCACGGAGGGATGGCTGCGCCTTTTACGTGGGCTGATTGGCTGGGGCATGTACCTGGCTCCCTTGGGCCTGGCGTTAATGGGTGTCTGGCTGCTGCGTTACTTTGCTACAGAGGACCCGCAAGAAAAGTGGGAGAAACCGGTCGGCACGGTCTTGCTTTTCGTGATGCTGCTGGCAATTTTCCATTTAATCACACCTGGCGCAGGTTTTGACGACTTCGATCAGCCGGGGGGCGGGGGACTGTTGGGCTGGGCAATGGGTGAACTGCTCGTCATGGCTTTCGGGGTGGCAGGCAGCATCGTGATCATCATTGCGCTGGTCATCGTGAGTCTCATCCTCATCTCGGGGCTGTCACTGGTTGAAATCGTGGAGATGGGACGCAACGTGCAGGACCGGATCAGCGACTGGCGGCGGCGGCGTGCTCTGGCAACCATCAATCACCAGCCGGTCTTGCCCTTACCCAATGATCACTCCCAACCGTCTGGTCTCTTGCAGCGTATACTCCCCGCTTCTCAGGACGAGTCTCAAGACATGAAGCTGTCACTGGAAGGATCGGTGGCGGGCGCCGAGCCCTCCCCCGCAGACTATTCCCCACGCGCTCCCGGAGAGGCGACACGCACTACACCAGCCGGGATGTTGTTCCCGCGCGTAGTTGGCGCCCAAACCTGGCAACGGCCTCCGTTGGAGGGCATTTTTGAAGAGGGCGCCGAGCAGGAGATGAGCCAGCAGGAGATCCGCCAGCGTGTCAAGATTATTGAAGAGACGCTGGCCAGCTTTGGCATCGAGGCCAAAGTGCGTGAGATCAACCAGGGCCCGGCCGTGACCCAATTCAGCATCGAGCCTGGTTACCTGGATAAGAGGGATGCTCAGGGTAAGCCGCGTAAGGTACGCGTGTCGCGCATCGTGAACCTGACCAATGACCTGGCTTTGGCGTTGGCTGCAGCCCCCATTCGCATTGAGGCGCCTATCCCCGGCCGGCCTTACGTGGGTATCGAAGTGCCCAATGCAACCACGTCGTTGGTGTCGTTGCGGAGCGTGATAGAGTCGGAGACTTTCCAGTCCAATCCATCACCGCTCAAGTTTGCCTTGGGCCGCGACGTGGCGGGCCAGCCGGTCATCGCCGATCTGGCTTCGATGCCCCACCTGCTCATCGCTGGTGCCACCGGATCCGGCAAGAGCGTGTGCATCAATGCCATCATCGCCTGTCTGTTGACCACTCACACCCCCGAAACTTTGCGCTTGCTGATGGTCGACCCCAAGATGGTGGAACTGACCAACTATAACGGTATTCCCCATCTGCTGGCTCCGGTAGTGGTAGAATTGGAACGAGTGGTGGGCGTGTTAAACTGGGCGACGCGCGAGATGGATCGTCGCTATAAGATATTTTCCCGACTCGGGGTACGCAACCTGGTTGGTTATAACGAGTTGATGGCCAGCCGGGGCGAAAAGGTGATGCCTTATATCGTCATCGTGACTGACGAACTAGCCGACTTGATGATGATGGCTCCCGACGAAGTCGAGCGAACCGTGACCCGCATCGCTCAGATGGCGCGGGCGACCGGCATTCACCTGGTCATCGCCACTCAGCGCCCCTCGGTGGATGTGGTGACCGGGCTTATCAAGGCCAACTTCCCGGCCCGTGTCGCTTTTGCCGTTACCAGCCAGGTCGACTCGCGGGTCATTCTGGACACGCCTGGTGCTGAACGATTGCTGGGCCGGGGTGATATGCTCTTTATGGCCCCCGACAGCAGCAAGTTGCAACGTCTGCAAGGGGTATTCGTTTCGGACCGGGAACTGGCCCGGCTGGTCCGCTATTGGAAGGGGTCTCACGTCGTGGATGAATCCTCTCGCCCTGCGCCGGCGACTCCACAACAAACGTCCTCTCCCTCGGCCGAGGTGAGCCAGCCAGTCCAGCAGCCCCTGTGGGCCGATTTCAAGGCCAAGGCTGAGGCGGCCGGGGAAGAGGACGACCTGTTACCCAGAGCCGTCGAGATAGTCCGCTCGCACAACCGGGCTTCTATTTCGCTGCTGCAACGCCGCCTGCGCATCGGCTATGCCCGCGCTGCCCGATTGATTGACATCATGGAAAAGCAAGGGATCATCGGCCCCGACGAGGGAGGCGGCCGTTCTCGCCAGGTGCTCCTCGATGGCTCTGACGATTAGCGTCTCCTATGAGGGATTGGGTGGTGGGGTCTCCTCCTCATTCGCCGTCTCATCCTTCGGCTTGGGCGTCGCATCGCCTGGTTCGCCCTCAGACTCAGAGGCAACATCCTCAGGTGTGTCCTCCGCCTCAGGCGTAACAGCGCCCGGCGGTCCGGGTGGCGCTGGCGGTGGCGGAGACGTGGGAGGTAGGGCGGGCGGCGGCGTGCGAGGCGCAGCGCCTCCCGTGTAACGCTGCGTCCCGAAGCGGCTGAGTACCACTGCACCCAGCCCGGTAGCCGCGACCAGCAACCACAGTCCCGCGCCCAGTAACCAGAAGAAGAATCCCAGACACGGAATTTGGCCCAGCACCATCAACCATTGTTGCACCAGCGTCACAGTGAAAATACCCACCAGCGCCGAGGCCACCGGCGTTGGCTGGTCCCCATTCTTCTGAATCGCCCGCAATATCCGCTGACCCAACAGATAGCCGGTCACAATCCAACCATAGAGCGTGGCCAGGACCAGCGCCAGTGCTACCAGCAGGCTTACGGGGGAGAGGCAAATCGTGATGGCCAGCAAGACGATTGCCGTGACCCCCACAATCATCGTCAGCAGCCCCAGGCCGAAGCTGGCCGGTGCGGCTTGCCCGACGGTTTGCCCCACGATCCGCGTCTGGTCGGGCAGGAAGATCACTACCAGCAGGCCGATGGCCGCTATCACCACTGCCATCATCAAACCTCGCGCGAATCCCAGCATGATGCGAAAAAGCCGGTCCAGGGGATCAAAGCCGATGCCTCGGCCAGACTCCAATCGGGGCACAATCGGCCCAATTTGTGGAATGGATACCCGGCCAAAGTTGAAGTGGGTGGTTTCGATGATTTGCCCGCGCACGTAGGCCCCTTCTGCTCGTTCTATCTGGCCGCCGACCGAGGCCACATCGCCATTAATCCTGGCAGTGGGACCCAGGCTGACATTGCCGCCGATAAAGGCCACATCGCCGTTGACCTCGCCGTCGATCTCACCGTAGCCGCCGAAGACGACCACATTCCCCTCGATGCGGCTACCGTCCGCCATCCTCAAGTCGCCGCCGAAAAGAATAGTATCCCCATTGACGACATCGCCTGCTTCCAGCCTGACGTCGCTGCCGAACGTCACCTGGCCCGGGCGTTCGTGCCCTCCCTGAGCAAAGACCGGCGTGGCCAGGCTTAGCATCAGTATTGCTAGTACCGTAACACTCAATAATTTCTTCATAGTTTATACCCTCCTGGGTTGGTGATGCCCTGACTCCTCATTCCTCAAGCAAGGTCAGGTTGCCGAGGCCAATGTCAACAGACATCGTCAATTCCAGCTCACTCTCGCCATAAGCGTCGTTCACCCAGGCCTTCCCCTGGCGATGGAAACCTTCGGCGCTGACATTGGTCAGAGTCTTGTCGCCGGAATTTACTTTCACCCCGATGTCATGGGGGACTATCAACGTCAGATTGCTGATGCCGGTATTAATGCTCACCTGCCCCGACTCTTGCCAGTCGCCTGAGAAATCCAGGGTGAAGTTGCCGGCGCCGCCGGTGAAGTTCATCTGGTCGAAGTGGGCATTACCCAGTTTATGCATTTTGAGGCCGGCGGCGCCGGCGTCAACCGTGAGGATGTCGAGCGATTCGGGGTTAGGCTTATTCCACTCTATCTCAACGTCGGCCGCGCCAGTTCTGATGCGAGCATCGGTGAGGCGCAGTCCCCCTAGTTCCACGCGTCCTTTAGCTGCGCCCAGGTCGAGATTGAAGGAGATGGGCACCCGGTCGCTCAGACGGATGTCCCACTCGTTGCGTGTCTGGTCACCGAAGTTAAACGACAGGCCCTCGGCCTTGAGATGTAGATTGACGTCCAGCCTATCCCCACGTCGTTCCGTTTTGATCACTGGCTTGAGTTCATCCACATTATAAGTGAAGTCGGCCTTGAGAAGCCCAGCTTCAACGCCAGGGCGCAGGCGCAGTTCGCCGGCGCCAAAAGTAATGTCCACATTGGCAGTGGTTGCGTCCTCCAGTGGCACTTGAACCGACTCTTGCCGTTGTTCACCGGTTTGGGTCTTTACCGCCGGTAGAGTGATGGTACATGCTATGGCCGGCAGCATGAGCAAGCTAAAACCTAACAAAACGATCAGACAGTTTCTCATAGGATGATTACCTCAATTTTGCCTGACTACCGGGCGATGTGCCAGGACACGGCGGGCGACAATCTCTGTCCATACCACGGCCAGGATGGCGGTGGCCATGGCATAAGCTACAAAGATCGGATGTCGTAATCCCCGCGCCAGCGCGCTGAGGATGAGCCACGCCACCTGTAACAATGAAATCATCGCTTCGCCTATGTCGAGCAGCAAGCCAATGCTCTGGGTCAGCACGCCGCTGGCCGAGAAACTTTCCCATAGGGCCAGGCCGGGAAGTGCCAACAAGGCCATTCCCCCCAGGGTTAGAGTCAGCGTGGCCAGTACCAGGATAATGAGCCCAGCCCAGGTGCGATGCCGGCGGCGCCGAGCGGCCAGCTTGACCTGGAAGCGGGCGGTGAAACCAGGCGCGGGCGACACCATCGGGGTTGAAGCTAACAGCCGGTCCACGCGGCGCAGTGCTTCGAGGGAGCTCCGACAGGATGGGCAGGTGGCGGTATGGGCTTCCACTTGCCGCATCTCCTCTTGAGTGAGTTGTTGGTCAAGCCAGAGTGACATCTGCTCCCGGTACGTATCACATTCCATAGTCATCACCTCTTACCTTTTGCTATCGTCCTTATCGCAGCGCCTCCACGCCGTTTACGAGAAGGGGTTGGCTGGGAGTGGTGAGCGCGGCTTCAGCCTGAGTTGCCGCCTGGGCCATCATCTGCCGCGCCCGGAACAGGCGTGATTTGATCGCTGGCAACGTCGAATCAAGCGCCTGAGCGATTTCCTCATAAGACAGCTCGTGCCAGTAGCGCAAGATCACTGCCGTTTTGTAATCCGGCGGCAGTCTATCCAGCAGATCCCGTACGTGACGTTGGGTCTCCTGGCGCAGGGCCGCCTCTTCGGGCTCGGGATTGGGATCGGCCAGCCAGCGCCAGGGGGGCAGGTCATCCCACGATACCAGCCCGAAACGCTGCCGGCGCAGGCGGTCAATACAGTAGTGGGAAGCAATCGCCAGCAGCCAGGACGAGAACTTGCGGTCGGGATCGTAGGAACCGAGCCGGGTGTAGGCCCGGATGAATGTCTCTTGGGCGGCGTCTTCGGCCTCAGCCGGGTCGCTCAGCATGCGATAACACAGGTTGAAGACCGGGCGCTGGTAGATTTCCACCAGTTGGGTAAAGGCGTCGTCATCCCCCTGGCGCGCGCGGGCTATCCATAGTTTTTCGTCGTCGCTCGTCGTCATTACATTGAATCCCAGTATTCGGATCACTATGCATTATCCTATACGTAGTTGCTTGGCGGAAGTTGCAGGTTTGAAGGGGTGCGTCAGGCGTTGAGCCTTGATGGAGCGCTGAGGCCCTGGAGGGTGAGCGGCACACTGAGAACAACCAGGACAAAGCCAACAACGGCGATCCATGCTCCCCAACCGGGGACGATGGGGCTGGCGTAGGCGTGGGCGACCGCCTCTTGCACTGCAAAGAATTGCCAGAGAGCCAGGGCCGGCGCTGCCAGTGATAGGGGGACAAGCAGCGTGGCTATAGGGCGCAAGGGCATAAGCCTCAGCCAGCGCGTGGCGACCACCAGTCCCAGGCAGAGGACACACGCACTTGTTTGCAGCCGGAACTCGGCCGACAGCAACACGCCCGGACTCCAGACTGGCGGCAAAAGGGTCAGTGACAGGGGGATAACCGCGACCAAAATCGGCCAGCGGACCCAGCCCGGATAGGCCAACCGGCGATTGGCGGCTACCAGCGGCAAAGCGAGCGCAGTGACGAACAGCGGCAATAAGAACAACAATCGGTGGACTGTCAACGATCCGGTGCGCACTTCGGGCAGAAATTTCACAAATTCGGCCAGATCCGGGGCCGTCAATGTCAATGCGGCAGCCGGGCGGTCCACCCAAGGCGCGAACGAAGCCCCCACCGCTGCCAGCAGCAACCCGGCCAGCAGTAACCAGCGCCCAGGGGCGGAAAGACTGGAAGATTGGGAGATTGGAAGGTTGGAGGGTTGGGAGGTTGGGGAGGTGGAAGGCTGGTTTATCCCCCGATCCCCCGATTCCCTGATTCCCTGATTCATCATTGAATTGGTATCACCGTCAGTTTCACGAAGTTGCCGACTGGCTCTCCGGCCTCGTCCAGCACATCGAGCCGGGTGCCGCTGTCGGGTAGGTACATACCCACTATGAGCTGATAGTCAGCGCGAGGGGTGTCGGGCTCAATGTTGATGGCGTGCTGGTCGGCAATGATCTGGCCGGGGCGCCAGTCAAAGGTGGGATAGGTCCAACACACAGGGCGCCCGTCGGCCTGACCCCAAATCGTGGGCGTGCTCTTAGTCTCTCCATCTCCTTCCAGGTGCACAAAAACGTGGTAATCATCTGCGATGGGGACCTGCGCCTGCCAATAGAGGGTGACGGCCACCCGTCCCCCCGGCCAGGCACGGCGGGTGTCTACATCGTAGCCGATGAGCCGGACGAGGTTGCCCAGGTTGGCAGCGGCGGGTTGGCTTCCCCGTGCCGAACGGGCAAAAGCAGCCGGCGTGGCCGTGCGGTCAAAGGCGCGGGTCATGCCGTCTGTTGGGAGTTGGCCCAAGTTGACGCCGGAAGGGCGAGCCTGGTAGAGAGTCAACCCTTTGCCATTGGGCGCGGTTATCTGTCCAATAGTGTCATAATTGGCTTGGATGATATCCAAGTCTATTGGCCAGGAATCAATCAGGTCATCGGCGATGAAATAGTATTCTGGTTGGGGATCGCAGGCGCGCGGGGCGCCCCGGGTATACCAGGTAGTCACATCGGGTTCTTCGTTACTCCCATAGTCTCCCCTCAGCGCGCCCTCGGCGTACAGAGCACCCACCTCCTTCCAGCCGCTCCGGTGAGCAAATCCGAAGAAGCCAGCAGGCGGCAGGTCACCGTAGGGAGACCAATAAAGGGTGGGCCGGCTGTTGGGCCAGTCCTGCCAAAATTCCGCGCCGTGGCGCAGGTAGGCGTTGTAGAGATAGACGCTAAAGAGGGCAGTCAGGGATAACAAGCCCAGAGCCGGGATGAGAGCTGGGAGATTTGAGACTTGAGACTTGACAAGGTGTGGCCTTCGGGTACTGGGAATTCGGGATTGGATCAGGCCCCATAGTCGGACGGTGGCCAGGCCGGCCAGCAGAGTCCATGCGGGGACAACGGTATAGACGTGGGTCAGCGGCAGGGCAACGGCGAAATTATAGCCCAGGAAGGGAACTGCCAGCCAGGCGGCGACGGCGCGCTCGCCGGATGTCAACGCCGACGACAGGAACGCGCCCAGTAAGATGACGGTGAAGACCAAGGCAGCCAGATCCAGACCAGCTATCTGAAGCATCTTGGTCCGGAGCGCCAGGCCCAAAACGGCGACGACGGCCAGCGCTGGCACCCAATAGCGCCCTTTAGGTAAGCGCTGCACCCCGGGGGCGCTGTGCAGCGCCCAGGCCAGGAAACCGACCACGAGCAAGCCGGTCAAGATGACATAATAGGATGAGTTGTAAAAAATGTTGAAGTGAAAGAAGCTACCCAGGTTGTTTTTGAGCAGCGCATGGCCGATACGATCACCCAGGTAGCCCCCGGTTCGTGCCGCCTGCGGGTCGAGGATGTAAGGCAGGTAGAAGAGGCCGGCGATGGTCAGCAGGCAACATGCGGCAACGAGCAGGGATGGAATGGTTGACGGCTGTCGCGCGGACCGCGAGGAGCCAGTTGCCGCAGGCTGGCGAAGAGCTGTCCAGCCAAGGTAGCCAATGGCTGGGGCGACGAGAATCGCGTCGTAATGGGCCAGCAGCCCAACACCCAGGAAGGCGCCAGCCAGTCCCGCCCAGCGCGTGTGCGAAAAGCTGAGCGAATATTCTTCCCTGCTTGCGCGCCATTCCCAGGCGCAGAGCAGGGCCAGCCCGCTCATCCACATCACCAGCGCCTGGTACTGGACAATGCGTGAAAAAGCGACGGTGAAGCCGTTCAGGGCTAACAGGCCGGCAGCGATCAGCCCGATGTGTTCGCCCAGGCGAAACCTACGGGTCGAGAACAACTTGCGTCCCAGCAGATACGTAGTCAGCACCATCAGCAGGCCGGCGATGGCAAAGGGCAGGCGAGCTATGGATTCGTTAATCGTACCCGTCAAGCGCCAGAGAACCATGGGCAGCAGCACTTCGCCGGGGCCTTTACCGCGTAAGAAGAGGGCATCCTGATGGCCTTCCAGACCCTCGGCAGCGGAGATCATAGCCAATGCTTCGTCGCCCTGGAATTCGCTGTAGCCCAGACTGGCAAAGCGGAAAAGGGCCGCCAGAAGAAGAATAGCCAGAAGCCAGCGCCCATATCCCAGCTCCCTCCAGCCCGTGCGGCGCCCCGTCCTGGCCTGCCTGCGCTTGCCCGTCCCGGCTGCGCCACGCGGGCCGGGAAGCCAGGACGGGCGGCGACCAGCCCCCAGCCCCCAGCCCCCAGCCCCCAGCTCAAGGATCAGGACCAGGACATCAAGCGCCACCAGTTCAACCCAAAGAGGAATAGGCCCCGGCAGATAATGGAGGATCAGTCCCAGGACCATCGCCAGAGTGTAACTCAGGCCGGCACCGACAGTCCAGCGAGTGAGGTGATCGGTAGTGGGGAGCAAGCGCTCGACCCAGACCATACCTGGCAGCAGTAGCAAGGCCAGCGCACCCGCAATGCGAAATGAGCTGCCGGCTGGTGCCAGCAGCAGCCCATTCGCCAGCGCCAAGACAACCAGCACTAGGAGGCGGGAGATGGGGGCGTTGTAGGGTAAGCTGTCGTTTTGCCCTACGTTTCGCTCCGATACATTCGCGCTATGTTGCTCCTTATGCTCTTTGTTGCCTGTCACTAACTCTTTTCCTACTCCTCCCTACTTTGTCTCTTGGCCCGCTGCTCCAGTCGGCGCTGCTGGCGCGCTTCAGCCTCGGCCCAGCGACGGCGTTCCTCATCGGTCTCCAGGATCAAGGGGGGCACTTTAACTGGCTGACCGTCATCGTCCAGGGCTACGAAGACCAGGTAGGCGGAATTGGTATGGGTGCGCTCGCCGGTGAGCGGGTTTTCGGCGACGACCCGCACACCTACTTCCATCGAGGTATGTCCCACCCAGTTGAGACTGGCGTTAAGCGTTACCAATTCACCCACGCGCACGGCCGAATAGAAGGTCATCGAGTCGATGGCGATGGTGACGGCCGGATGTTGGGCGTGGCGCATGGCACACAAGCCGGCCGCTTCGTCTACCAGCCTCATAATCACGCCGCCGTGGACGTTGCCTAAAGGATTGGCGTGCTGAGGGAGCATAAAGTGATGCAGAGTAACCTGGCTGTCCTTCACTCGTTTGCCTGGCATAGATACAGCCTCCAACCCCTAGCCCCTAGCCCCTAGTCTCCAGCCCAGGCCAATGAGCCGAGCCCTTTCCAGCAACAGCCCGGCAATGGCAGCGTCTTGTACCCCGACACCGGTCAGGTCGCAGACGACGACCAGGTCGTCGCTGGTGCGGCCGGGGGTACGGTTCACGATGACGTCGCCCAATTCCCCGCTGATGTCGTCAAGAGTGAGAATGCCTGCCGTTAATGCGTGGTGAATCTCTCCCAGTTCGGCACACTGGCTCAGGCAATCGGCGATGACCACGTCGGCGCGAGCCAGCAAACCGGCGTCGAGCTCTTGCTTGTGAGGGGCGTCGCTGCCTACGGCAATGAGAGTCGTCCCGGGCCTCACCCAGTCAGCACGGACCAAAGGCTGGCGGCTCGGAGTTGTGGTAATGATCAGATCGCTGCCGCGTACTGCCTCTTCGACCGTTTCAGCTACGTGGGCATCGCAGCCGCGATCGTCCACGATTTCGCGCGCGAGGCGATCGGCGTTGGCCGGGTTTCGACTCCAGACGATGACTGATGGAATGTGGCGCACAGCGGCAATCGCGCGAAATTGAAAACGGGCCTGAGTGCCGGCCCCAACGAAGGCAGCCTGGCGGATTGTTGCGGGGGCCAGATAGCGAGTGGCCACAGCACCTGCCGCGCCAGTGCGCAGGTCGGTCAGGTAGCCGTTGTCGAGCAGGATGGCATCTAAAAAACCAGTGGCAGCGTCGAAGGCCAGCATTAGCCCGCTGCCTATGGGCAGACCCAGCGCCCGGTTGTGGTAAAAGCTATTGGCGACTTTGAACACGAAGTGGGATGAGCCGGCGATGTATGCACCCTTCACGTGTGATTCGCCCTGCGGTGTCTCTGAAGGGGACGTGGCCGGCAGGTCAAAGTTGATGACGCCGGGCAGAGTCACCCGTCCTTGCGCCAGCGCGGCGAAAGCGGCCTCGATAGCGTCAATGGCCTCGGCAGTAGAGATGGCCTGGCGGATTTCGTCCTCGGTCAGAATTAGCGTTGGCATGGGGGCTCCGATCATTAAGAAAGGGTAGGATGTATGATAGCTTGAAGATGC
Organism: uncultured Anaerolineales bacterium; assembly: GCA_964439175.1. GTDB lineage: Bacteria > Chloroflexota > Anaerolineae > 4572-78 > NAK82 > CAYTNQ01. Next base: position 20,284 of record CAYTNQ010000069.1, read on the forward strand.
TGGTTTGTAAAGTTAGCCCCCAGCCCCCAGCCTCTCATACACCCCCAACAATCGCCTTGCCGCCCCTTCCCACGTAAACCGCTTCACCTGCTCCAATCCCCGCTTGATGAGTTCTTCGCGTAGTGATGTGTCTGCCAGCAGCCGTTGCATGGCAGCGGCTAGAGCATCCGTGTCGCTTGCTTCCACCAGCAGCGCGGCATCCCCGGCGACCTCGGGCAGCGATGAGTTGTCGGCACAGACGACTGGGGTGCCACAGGCCATCGCTTCCAGCACCGGTATACCGAAGCCTTCATAATGGCTGGGGAAGGCGAACAGCGTAGCCATGCTGTAAAGAGCGGGCAGATCTTCGTCGGGCACGAATCCAATTAAATGAATCCGCTCTCGGATGGGAGATGTCTCAGCCTCGACGAAAATGTCCTCGTAAAGCCAACCCCTGCCGCCGGCAATTACCAGGTGAAGATCGGTCATAGGCGGCCGGGGAGCAGCAGCCACTAGTTGGTTGAAAGCTGCAATAAGGCCGGTGAAGTTCTTGCGCGGCTCCAGGGTACTGACGCCCAGGATAAAGCGTTCGGGGAGGTGGTAGCTGGCGCGGACGCGGACCAGCGTCTCCGGGTCGGTCACCGGTTGGAAGCGCTCATCCATACCTGCGCCGATGACCGTGATCTGGTCGGCGGGGATGCTCATCAACTGGATGAGATCCGCCCGGGTGCTCTCAGAGTCGGCCAGCACGTGGCGGGCGCGGCGCAGGCTGCGCGGGACCGCTTTTGTCAACCATGCCAACAACGCCGGGTGGGCTCCCTGGGGATAGCGTAAAAAACTCAGGTCGTGCACTGTCAGCAGGCTGGGGGTGAAGCTGGGGGGCAGCGTGAAGCTGGGACCATGGAACAGGTCGGCACGTCCGGTGAACAAATCAACTGGCAAGGGCAGGTTGAGCCGGTACCAGAGGACCGTTGCCCACCGGTCGGAGAGGGGGACGTAACGCAATTTGAAGTTGGCCGGCAGTAAGGTTGGGCTGAAATGTGCTCCAGCCCGTCCCAGTACCAACAGTGTGTATTGGCGAAGTGCCCTCTGGGTGCGAAGTGCCCTCTGGGTGCGAAGTGCCCTTTGGGTGCGAAGTGCCCTCTGGGTACGGGGCGCCCCCTGGGTATTGTCGCCATCCAGTCGGGTGAGCGCCTCTACCAGCCCCCGGGTATAGCGGCCAATGCCAGCACGCTGGTGAACGGCGGGCGTGTAATCGATAACAATACGCATTGAGTGAGTCCTGTTGCTGGGGGCTGGGGGCTAGGGTCTGGCGGAACGATAGAGTACGCGGCTGTTTCTTCGCGAATGGCTTTGCGCTGGGTCTGATTGGCGCTGATAGCGAGTTTGGTGATTGTGGTCAGCATGCCAACGCGGTGCTTAAGAACTTCCTCTCGAAGCAGAGCTCGGGCGCGATAATACCAGCCACGGGCTTCGCGGGCCGAACCGATGGAATAGGTCAAGAATCTGGCGTAATCCCGACCAAAGCCTTGCCCATAGCCTTCCTCGATGTTGGCGGCAACAGATCCCACTGCGCGAATGAGTTG
>CAYTNQ010000070.1:0-21637 GCA_964439175.1 uncultured Anaerolineales bacterium
GGCGCGGCATCCAATTGCGGATGATGGTGTTCATGGGATGGTCAGCGCTGCCGCAGTCCACGCCGATCCAGCGCAACTTTTTGGCTTTGGCCCACTCGGCGAACTCGCGGTCGGGGCCAGGGTGCATCACCATGTAGCGTATTTCGTCGGCGTAGGGCTGGTCCCAGCCGAAGTGGTGGTAGCCGGTGTGGATAATGAGGATGTCACCCGCTCTCACATCCACCCGCTCTTCGACCATCTCGCTGGTGTAAACGTCGTAATCACCGCAGGCATCGCTCAGATCCACCACCGCAGCCTCATGCACCAGGAAGTCCAGGGGCAAGCTGGCTATGTCTTTGCCGGGGGTGTGGAAGTGAATCTCGCCATCCAGGTGAGTGCCCAGGTGATTGGAGTGGGTCAGCAATTGGCCGTTGGCTCCGTTGGGAGCCAGGCGCTTGAAGTATTTCACCTGCAATGGTTCGTAAGTGGGCCAGGGTGGGGTGCCAATGCCCAATGGAAGGGTCAGGTCAAGTAGTTTCATGGTGTAATCTCCTTTGATGGGTTAAGGTTAAGGTATCGTTTGACAAAGAGAATTTCAATACCCAGTGGCCGACCTTCCTCATCTACGTCGGTGTAGATGTACTTGCTGGTTTCCACTGTTTCGGCTATCTTGCCTTTGCGGAGTTGGATGTATAGTGCATCGGCTTGGGGATCGTACTCTATCTTCATTACTTTAGGCCTGGCTTTTTCTTCGCATCACAGTGTAAATAAGCACGGTTCCCTGATCTATCTCTTCGCACACCACTCGGATTTCGCGGGTACCAAATTGCTTGACGGCAATGTCCTCCTGTTCGTCGCCTGGGAAAATGTCATCTGGGTTTTCTAGGTCTCGACAACTTCAGCCTCTGAAATATTGCGCTATTTCATTCGCTGTCGGGCATGATATGTGTAGATGATCTTCAAATCATACACCAGGTGATCTAGAGAGGGATAAGATAAGCTACGTACATAGACCAGGATTGTGTTTCGATTATACCCACAATCAAAAAGCGAGTCAAGGAATATTCAAAATGGGGGTATTGCCCCATAATCGTCAATTGTGCTATACTGGGTTTGCTTTGTCCGTGTTCCTTTCTGTCCGTGAGTCGAAAATTTGGTTGCCGTTTGACCGGTTATGCTTTATCCTTGGACTTGCCAGGACTGAAATTGCACGCCCGGCAAAGGATTGCTAAATGATACCTATCCGCGACACAATTCGTGCTCGACGGTTCCCAATAATGAATACGTTATTCATCGTGCTCAACGTGATGATTTTCTTTTTCGAGGTATCGCTCGGACCGCAAAGCCTGAACCGTTTTATTCTCACCTTTGGCCTGGTACCGGCCAGATTCTGGGCCGGCGCTGGCCTGAGCCGTTGGTTGCCTATTTTTACCTCAATGTTCTTACATGGGGGCTGGCTCCACGTTATCTCAAATATGCTGGCTCTGTATATCTTCGGCGATAACGTCGAAGACCGGATGGGGCCACTACGCTATCTGGTCTTCTATTTGCTGGGGGGCACGCTGGCCGGGCTGGCCCACCTGTGGGCTTATCCCACCTCTCGGCTGCCGACAGTTGGCGCCAGTGGGGCCATCGCCGCCGTATTGGGGGCTTACCTGGTCCTCTACCCCCGGGCCAGAGTCATCACGCTGGTGCCCTTACTGCTCTTCTTCCCTATAATCGAAATTCCGGCCATCGTCTATCTGGGTTTCTGGTTTCTGGTGCAACTGCTTAGCGGTACCTCTGCCCAGGCCGCGAATACTTTCCAGGGAGGGGGTGTGGCCTGGTGGGCGCACATTGGCGGCTTTTTGGCGGGCATGCTGCTTGTGTGGCTCTTTGCATCGCGCCGCCAACGCCGTTACTACCGAGACGAATACTATCCCTGGTAGGAGGTCTATGGACTCATGGCTCTCTATTGCCGGCCTGCCCGGAAACGGCCTAGCGTATCCTACGTCCCGACGCCATATCGACCACCCGAGCGGCGTGGTACCCGGCCATGAATCTCGCTGGCCTGCTCTCCGCCCTGCCCAAATACCGGCTGGTTGGTAATCCTGACGTAGAAATCGCCGGCATCGCCTTTGATTCGCGTCGGGTGCAAGTCGGCGATCTTTTTGTCGCCTATCGCGGCGTGGACGTGGATGGCCATGGCTTCATCGGTGCTGCGCTGAAGAACGGCGCCGTGGCCGTGGTCGGCGAGCGAGACGTGTCGGAGGTGCGGGACTTGGTGCTGCCGGCTGAGCTGACCGTTCCCTACGTGGGCGTGCCCGATGGGCGCGAGGCGTTGGCCTGGCTGAGCGCTGCCTGGCACCATTTCCCTGCGCGCCACCTGACCATGATCGGCGTCACCGGCACCGATGGTAAGACGACTACCGTCAATCTGATTTACCACATCCTGCGCGCGGCCGGCCGCCAGGTGGGGATGATCAGCTCAGTCAACGCGGTCATCAGGCAGGACTCTCTCGACACTGGCCTGCATACCACGACCCCCGACGCGCCCGACGTGCAACGCTTGCTGGCTCAGATGGTTGCTTCTGGGACGGATGCCTGCGTATTGGAAGTTACCTCTCACGGGCTGGCCCAGCATCGCGTGACTGCCTGCGACTTCGACGTAGCGGTGGTCACCAACGTCACCCACGAGCACCTCGACCTCCACGGCTCCCTCGAAGCCTACCGGGAGGCCAAGGCCAGTTTATTTCGAGGGCTGACGGCGGGGTATCGCAAACCGGGGGTGGCCAAGGTCGCTGTTTTGAACCGGAACGACAGTTCCTTTGAGTATTTACAGCCCTACGCGGCGGATGTCAAGTTGAGCTACGCCATCCCATCGGAGGGCACAGACAATCTGGCCGAGCCGGGAGATGTGATCGCTCGAGATCTGGTACAGGCAGGGGGGCAGACTCGCTTCGAGGTTGAGTCACCCTACGGCCAGTTCTCCCTGGAGACCAACCTGGTTGGCATCTTCAACGTGTTCAACATTCTGGCGGCCACGGCAGCGGCGCTGGTGCTGGGAGTTGAACCGGGGGCGATTCAGGAGGGAGTGGCTGCCGTGCGCGGCATACCAGGCCGTATGGAGCGGGTGGACCGGGGCCAGTCCTTCACCGCTATCGTGGACTTTGCGCACACGCCCTATGCGCTCCGCCATGCGCTGGAGGCAGCCCATGACCTGGCCTCAGGTGATCGGGTCATCACCGTCTTCGGCTGCGCCGGCCTGCGCGACGTGGAGAAGCGGCCCATGATGGGGCGCATCGCAGCCGAACTGGCCGACTACGCCATCCTCACCGCCGAAGACCCCCGCACGGAGGAGCTGGACGCCATCATTGAGGCCATCGCCCAAGGATGCCGCCAGGGAGGTGGCGTCGAAGGCCAGACCTTCGAACGCGTGCCCGACCGGGGAGCCGCCCTCGCCCGGGCCGTGAAACTGGCCGGCCCGGGCGACGTGGTCATCGCCTGCGGCAAGGGGCACGAGCAGAGTATGTGCTTCGGCGAGACGGAATATCCCTGGGACGACCGGAAAGCGCTGGCCGCCGCGCTGGAAGGCCACCCGCTGAAGACGTTGCCCACGGCGGATGGGTGATAGGGTGACATGAACCGTCCAAAACCTGGTACGAATTTATGCACGGCTGTACTTAGTAGTCTGTCCCCTTGACGTAGGTCCGCATCACCCCAGAGCTGGTTACAGCGTAGGGCCGCATCATCTCGTTGTCCTCGTGGTCGATGATGTGGCAGTGCCAGACATAGAAAGTCCTTTATAATCTAAATGCTTGGCTTGACGGAACACGGACCACGCAACACGTGCGTAGTCCGTATTGCGTATTGCGTTTACCTTCAGCCACCACGACCACTTTCCGAGAACTCTCTCCCTTTACCCAGACAGTCTCTAACTCGACGGAAATCCCCGCATAATGATCGGCAGGTAGAGCGGCTGGTAATGGGGGGCTGAGCTGCCGTGGGGGCCGGGACCTGCCGGTTGGGAAGCGTGGCACACGGTGCACGTATCCAACGTGCCGGCGTGGCCTTGCCAGGCGATGAACTTGATGGCGTCATTGGGCTCCCGGCTGGGCGCAATGGCGTGGGTGCTGTCGTGGCACGCCTCGCAGTAGATGGCGCCATGCTCCTTGGACATGCGGTACAGCGCCTGATCTTGCTGGAAGCCGCTGCCGTGACAGGCAGCGTCGTCGCAGCGCGGCTCATGGAGCCATGGGTTGGGGTTTTGAGAGACGGCTTGCATGCTGCCGTGGCAGTTATGGCAATCCATCCCCCGCTGGGACATCACGTCGCGCAGACATTGGGTTTGCGGACCAGGGTGGCAACTGTAGCAGGCAGCCAGACCGGGATATACCCCATCCATGAATTTATGCTCTCCGTGCATGGCCTTAGAAAGGCTGGGGAGACCGGCCACCCCCGGCGCGCCTAAGGCGTTCGAGGCGTGACATTCGGCGCACAAGATCGGCCGGCGATTCATCAATGCTCCCTGGTGGCCGGATGGATACTCCTCCATGTTCTCGTGGTCGTGCAACGTCAGGATGTTGGTTTCCACGCGCCCGGTAGCGATGCCTTCTACGCCGCCGTCGTAGTGACAATTGTCGCAGCGCATTTCAGTCGAAACCGGTGCGACGACGATAGACCGGGCCAACTCGGCGTTGGTATTGGCATCGCGCACGATAATGGTCGCCAGTTGGTAGGGATAAGGGGTTGTCGGGGCGCTGTCCCGAAATTCAGTGAGGGGAATGCCTTCGGCTACAAAATGATCGCCATGCAGGTCCATCGCGCCGGACAATCCCTTGCCCGTCAACCCGATATTGGGGGGCAGCGGCGTACTCAAGCCAAAGAGTTGCTGGGCGTAGGTCCAAAAATTGGATTTGCCCACCGAGTAAGTGTTGTCTGTAAAAACGTAGGTGACTGTGATACCGCTGGTGACAATTTGAGGCGGGTTGCCTACCTTCACCACCTGCGCCCAGAGGGTGTTATAGGGAGGCAGCACGGCCAGATCCTGAAAATTGCGGTTATAGCAGTGCATCCCCAGGTCATTCCAGGCCAGGACGACGTAACCTCCGGCGGCGCTCGCGTCGGGGCTCAAGCTGCTGATGCCCCAAAGGCTGCCGGCGCCCATACCCGCCAGGAGCAGAACACTCAGTACTACCCATTTCATCCTGCTGGCGTTAAGCATTCTCGTCTCCTTTTGTTACCCGTTATCAGTCCTTTATAATCAGTGGCAGGAAGAGGGGGTAGCTGGCCGGAGCCTGAACATAGTCGCTGCCCATGGCGTACACGTCCGTCACGCCGGTATCCATCTTGTGAGTGTACCAGACCACCTCCGCCTCCGGCTCGGCGTTAGTCGCCACGTCAGGAGCGAAACTATTCCAGATCGTCGGCGGGATTGCCGGGTTGCGCGACAGGTTACGCTGGCGCTCAACCCAGGTATTGCCCTCCTTGCGAGCATAGAAGACGTCGTAGTTCACCAGGGTGCGTTCGCAGTCGTAAGCCACGTGGATCACACCCTGCTTGTCTACTGCCACGGCGGGGCGGGTCTCGATGACCCCATCCTCCCCTGCCAGGGCAACCATCTCAGCCCCGGTCCAGCTTGTCCCTCCGGCGGCGCGATACTTGGCCCGGACTGCCATGTGCCCGGGCGTGGTATCCACACCCACGATGTACAGCTTGCCGGTCGTATCGGCGGTGAGGGATACCGGACCCACGGCGTCGTGCCAGGAAGTGCTGACCGGAGTGATGTCAATCGGGGTCGGCCAGGAGAGGCTGCCAATTGACCTGGCGGTGAACCACAGGTCGTGCCCGCCGCCGGCCGACTGGCCGGCAAAGACCACGTTAATCATATCGTCATTGGCTGTGTAGGTGATGTCGGGCCAGTAGAGTTGGAGGGGTTGGGACAGGCCGGTGGTCAAATCTGTAGCTGCCGACCAGGCGCCATTGGCCTCCTGCCGCCCGTAATATACGCGCACGTTGCCGGCGGCGTCGTCGTCCAGCCACACGAGATGCAGCCGGTTCAGGTTGTCCAAGGCCAGGCGAGGTGAGAAGAGATCGGCCAGCGCGGGATTGGTGGTGTGCAGCGCATAGATGGCCTGGCTCGCCGACCAGCTTCCGCTGCTGCTCCGAGTCAAATACTGGAGGTGACGGCTACCGTCGGCAGCGCTGTGCAGCAGGACGGTGTGCAGTGTGCCAGTGCTATCGACGGCAACCCCGGGCGCCGACCAGAGCTCCTGTCCCTGGTTGACGGAGAACACCTTCTCTGGTGGTGTCCAGCCGGCTGGGGCAGCCAACCCGTGGCTATAGAGGAGTGCATCGTACGTGGGCGCGCTTTCCAACCAGAGTACGTGATAAAGGCCATCGCCGCCCAGGCGGACCTGGGGCGGGCCGGAGTAATAGGCCCGATCATAAGTAAGTAGATCTGGGGCATCTGGCCATGGCTTCTGTTGTGCCACGGCAGCCAGCGCCGTGCAGTTCACAATCAAGCCAACCAGGACGACTCTCAACCAGCGACGATAATCCAACATCTTCGCTCTCTTGGTGCTGGGAGGGGGCAGATGCCCCCTCCCATACATGCTATGGAGAGTTCTCTGCCCTGTCACTTCTTCTTTGTGGTTGCAGATACTGTCTCCGAGTATGCTGACACTCCATCTGCGTTGAAGGCCTGCACCCGGTATGAATAGCTCGTGCTGGTGGTCAAACCTGTATCCGTGTATGTCGTTACGTTGGCCCCCACCGTGGCTATTCTGGTAAAGAAACCACCGTCGTTGAACCGCTCGATGTAAAAACCTTGTTCGTTGTTCGAGTTGTCCCGCCACTGGAGCGAGATAGAAGTGCCGGTGACCTTACGCACTCTCAGGTTCGAGGGGGCCTGGGGTATCTCGCCGGGCGTTATCACAGTAGCCACGTTCGAGTACAGGGAAGGGCCGCCGGCGTTGAAGGCACGCACGCGATAATTATAGGTGGTCTTGGGCTGGACTGTGACATCCGTAAAGCTCGTGGCGTCGACTCCCAGCCGGATGATCTCGGCAAAGGTACCGCCCTCGACCGCGCGCTCGATGGCGAAACCGTCCTCGTTGGTGGCGTTGTCGGTCCAGGTCAACTGAACCTGATCTGGTGCGAGGGCTGCTGCAACCAGGTTACTCGGTGCTGCCGGTGGCTCCGTCGGGGTCGTCACCGTCTCCACGTTGGAGGGAGGCGAGTCGCCGGCGAAGTTGTAGGCGAACACCCGGTAGTAATAGGTCGTTAAGGGGAGGACACTCATATCACTGTAGCCCATCGCAGCCGGATCGGGTACGTTGAAGGTGGTGTCCCAGGGCCCGGTAGCGCTGGTAGTGCTGCGCTCGATGCGGTAGCCGACGATGCCGCCGGTAGCGCCACTCCAGGCCAGGTCTGCCTGGCGCCCGCTCACCACGCTAGCGACCAGGACCAGCGTCCCGGTCGGTGGCCCACCGGTGACGGCCTGTACCGGAAGACTGTAGGTTGACATACCCGAGGCGTTGTAAGCGGCGACGCGATAGTTGTAGGTCCGCCCGGGTTGAACCGTCGTGTCGGTCCAATTATTCCCGCCGAAGCCGGTCGGCCCGCCGGTTTGGGTCGGAACACGTGCCACTTCGTAGAAGTTGCCGACCACCGGCACGTCTTGCCGTTCGATGACGAAACCGGTCTCGTTGTCGGCTGTATCCAGCCAGGACAGCGTCACCGACCAGTCCGTCGTACCCACCACCGTGAGGCTCTCCGGAGGTAACGGGAGATCCGTAGGTGTGTTCGTCACCACCACGGCCGAATCGGGACTGAAGTCCTTCCCGTTGAAGGCCTGCACCTTGTAGGCGTAGGTCTTGGCGACATTCAGCGCCTCGTTCAGGAAGGAGGTCGTGCCATAGACCACAGCCAGCCTGTCCCACGCAGCGGTTGTATCGGACACGCCATAGCGGGTCCACACCACGTATCCTTCGGCGCCCGCCACCGCATCCCATGTCACCTGGATGGTGAATGGATCGACGGAAATAGCCGATACGTTGAGTGGGGCGGCCGGCGCCGCTGTCTGGGCTGTGTCATCCACGCCCACCAGGAAGGGCGCGCCTTTGCCGGTTTGGAGCCAGGCGGCGTAGGCAACGCCACCCCAGTTGTCGCGCAGCGCCTGTCCGTCCAGGTCGGTCATGGTGTCCAACCCAATGACGTCACTCAGATAGTTGGGCGTCAAGGGATAGTTCGGGTCAAAGATGTTGGGCGGGCCTTCGGGTCGCACCGTCGAGGTATCGTTGTTCTTCAGGAACTCCATGAACTCGCGGGTGTGCGTCTGCCAGTAAACCTCGGCCCGAGCAGTGAGCGTAGCCGTTGCAGGAGCGGTGAAGGCGTAGGTCACCAGGTCGAAGTTCTGGCCGTCAGGATAACGGCTCGCGTCCTCGTAGGGCACAAAAGTCACAGGGTCGTAGTTCCAGAACTTGGTGCCCGCCGCGCTGTAGTCGGCATAAGTGAAGCCGAGCGGTGGGATGCGGTTGTCGAACAGAATCCTGTCGTCGAGCAGGCTGAGCGCTAGCGTACACGAGGTGGGCGGATCGGCATCGCATGTGCCCGTCGCTTTCTCATAGATCATGACCGCATTGTTTGTGTCATCAATGACTGGTCCCAGTGCCCGGTTCAAGCCGGTCATGGAGGAGTCAGTGAACAATTGGGCGCTTGCGGCGTCATATACGCCGGACTCGTAGACCACCGCGCCGGTGTCGTCGAGTACCTTGAGCCCGAGCCATATGCGGCGGCCGTCGGGGTAGCCGGAGGGGATGCGGTGGCCGGTATTGTTGGTAGCCTGAACCTGGACTTCCCACTTCCCGCTAGTCGCATTAAAAGTGGGGCCGCTGGCGATTTGGACGTCTACAGCATCCAGGAGTGAGATGTCGGTATTGCGTTGAGCGCGATCCCACATACTACTGCGATCGGACAGCATGCCGGGGAAGATGCGGGTGTCATTGCCAGTGGGGGCGCCGATGACCTCCAGGTCCACTTCGGGGTAGAGCACCTGCATCATCATAGGCAGGTCGCGGTTGGCGCCGGCCAGTTTGTGAAAGGCCGTGTTATCCCTGCTTTTGGCATAGGGGAACCATCCGGCCACCAGCGGATCGGCGTTCAGCGTCACCGGGGCATTATCTGCGTACTCGTGCTTCATTCTCGGCATGTGGCAAGACTGGCAGGTACGGTACGTTGGCGCGGCTTCGTCGCCGAAGGCGCTGTACTTCCATTCGGTGTAGGTACGCTGCTCGGGCATACCGTGGTTCAGCACGGGCACCGTCAGGTCGTGGCAGGAGCCGCAGAACTCAGAGCTCTGGAGGAAGCTGTTCGGAGAACCGTTCATAAAGGTTGGGTGCTCCAAAGACATAGCCTGGCACGTATAACAAGGTGTGCCGTCCGGATTGGTCGGCGGCCCGACCGGAACCTCGTACTGGATCGGTGTGGAGCCATCGGCGCTTACTACCGGCTGGCCACCCACATCGTTGCCCAAGGCATCCAGCCAGCCGGGCGGATAGACCCCGTAAGTCTGGCCGGTGTAGGGTCCCCCTGGCGTGTAGGTACCATCCGGATTCGTAATCAGCGGCGAATCGCTGAAATATACGTCGACTACGCCGGGGTATCGGCCGTTATAGGTCATGCCATCGTCGATTTGCAGCGTGGTGTCGCCATAAGGCATACCTGCTACTGGCCCTTCGGGGAACGGATTGCCGGTATGCGGCCAGTCGTCGATGCTGGCCAGCATATTCCACACAGGATCGCTGGGGTCCAGGTCGGCGCGCTTCATCGTGACGTTGCCCATGGCACGGTGGCAGAACTCGCACAGGATGCCCTCGTCATCGGTGGACAGCAGGATGCTATGGAGCATGGTGCTGCCGTCGGCCGCGCCGCCCAGGGTGGGGTCAAAGCGGCCCGAGTACCAGCCGTTCGGGCTGTGGCAGCGGAAGCACATGTTGCCGGCGCCATCTTTGCCTGTCAGACTCTTGACAGCGTTATTCACGAGCATCTCGTTAGCCCGGAAAACCGGGTCGCGAGCGGCGCTGGCCATGTTGGTGCCGGCCCAGTTGCCGCCGTGCCCGGTCTGCTGGTCGATGGTCCCCCCGTGGCAGGCCAGACACGTTACCGCAAACTCGAAGACGTTGTACGGCGCTGGAAAGGTGATGTTGGCCAATTCTTGCTGCTGTGTGCCCGGATTGGGCACGGTGCCTCTTGGTCCAAGTCTGCCAGGAACGTTGGCGTAGACGACCCCCACGCACACCAGGCTGATCAAGATCGCGGCGACTAGGCGCAGGCGAGCCGGGGTAAGAGGCAGTCTAAGATGGTGGAGTAGCTTTTTCATGGTTGCCCCCTCTATTGAGTCTCCGGCCAGCGCTCGAGGGCCATAAAGAGATCACCCTCTAGCTGCCCGTTAACGGAGAAGGTTCCTTCCCCCTTGCCCCAGCGGCCGCCAATCAGCGACATTGGGAAGCGTGCCAGGGCACTGAAATTGCCCGGGCTGGCCGCGGGGTTAAAAGTCAGGTCTGCCTGGAGATCACCCTTGAGGACGTCGGGGGTGTGCCGCAGTTTATCAGAGTCCGGCTTGGCGTTCTTGTCGGTGATACTCCATTTGCCCACAACGTACCAGCGTCCTACCTTTTGCCCGGGCATATCCTTGCTGGGCGAGAAGGCGCTCAAAGTAAGCCGGAACGTCCCCTCTGGCACGAGCTTTTCCTTAGATTTGGCAGTCGCCTCGATTGTGTAGCCGGTGGTCAGGGTGCCCTCTTGGGTTGCAGTGGTCTGGCCGGGGTCCACCACTTGGGCCTTGCTCAGTTTCCAGATCACCGTCTCGCTGGCGGTGGGCGCCTTCCTGATCAGCGGCGACGCCGCTGCCAGGGTAGACGCCACGACCAGCAAGACCAGGAGAGTCCCGACCGCAATGATCCATCGTTTTTTGTTTAGCATCTAACTGGAACCTCCCTTTCATTAAAGTTGAGTCGCTAAACAGATATAGATGATTAAAGTCATCCTATGGGTAACCACCCCCTTTCGTGGAGAGCGTAGCTCGACGAGGCTGTCTCAAGTTTTGGAGTTCGGGCTATCAGGCTCGCCTGATCTGGGAAACCCTTTGGCGCGATAAGGTGCCATTGCAAGTTGGTTGTAATACCAGTGCCCGGTAGATCACCCCCTTTCCGTAAAATTAGGGTGTTGTTCCCCATTATCGCCGCTTTGCCCGTGGCAGCGATTGGGGGACAGCACCCTAATCGACTGAATGAAGTATTAATGTACCCGGTAAGGTAACTGCTCAGGTGCCCGGCACTTTGTGGCCTTTAAGTCGTAATCTGGCGTCTGACAGCGGCCTGGGACATAGCGCCTTTCTGCCGATGAAGTGCCGGGCACCTTCAGGCTGAGTAGTAACCTGGTAAGTAAGAATAGTAAGTTCAGCATATCACAAAATCCCCTCCAATACATCTGGTATTGGAGGGGATTAACTCCTGGTCAGCCGGTTAGTTTTTTCCCCGGTCAACAGGCCAGTCTTTTGCCCGGTCGGGTGACCAGGTGATATTGCCCCGGCCTGCATCCAGGCCGGGACGTTTCCGAAACCTATGGCGGCCGGCCGACGTGAGCGGCTCGAATAGCATCGGCCAGGGCCTCAGCCGAGACGTCTTTGGACAGGTAGCCGACAGCCTTCGCCTTCAGTGCCTCTTCCACCAGCTCTTCCTCCCCAAAGCTGGTCAGGGCAATGATCTGTATTCCCGGATAGCGCTGGTGAATGGCTCGCGTGGCGCTGATCCCATCCATGCCAGGCATCACCAAATCCATCAGCACCACGTCGGGTTGGACCCGGGCGCACAAGCGTAGGGCCTGCTCTCCATTGGCTGCCTCGCCCACCAACTCCAAATCGTCAAAAGCCAGCAAAAAAAACTTCAGCCCATTGCGTACCACGGCATGATCATCAGCGATCAGCACCCGGATGCAGTTCCGCGAGCTCTGTCGAAGGAAGTAAGGCATGCTTCATTAATCTCCTTCCCCTGCGTCACCTCTTTCAACATACAACAAAATCCCCCTCAATGCATCAGGCATTGGGGGGGACTAAGGCCCGGTCAGGCGGACAGTCTCTTACCTGGTCAAGAGGATAGGCCTTTCCCCGGTCGGGCGACCAGCTTATGTTGCAAGGCCAGGGCCATGGCCTCGGTGCGGCTGCTGACGCCCAACTTGGAAAGGATACTGCTGACGTGAAACTTGACGGTGGACAGGCCGATTACCAACCGTTCGGCAATTTCAGGATTGCTCAACCCCTTGACCATCAAGGCCAACACCTCCCGTTCCCGGGGCGTCAGATCGTGGCCGGGCGCGGGGGGATGGATGGTGGCATAGATCAGGGCCTGCGTTGCCTCAGGGGCGAGCGTTGGACGTCCGGCGTGGGCAGCCCGTATGGCGTTGGCCAGGGCGTCGGCCGAGACGTCCTTGAGCAGGTAACCGATGGCTCCTGCCTCCAGCGCCTTTTGCACCAATTCCTCCTCCAGAAAGTTGGTCAGGGCGATAACCTGTATCTCCGGGTGTTGCAGGCGAATGGTCCGTATGGCGCTGATTCCGTCTATTCCAGGCATCACCAGATCCATCAATACCACGTCGGGTTGGACCTGGACACATAGCTGCAGGGCCCGCTCCCCATTTGCTGCCTCGCCCACCAGCTCCAGGTCGTCGAAGGTCAGCAAGAAAAATGTCAATCCGGTACGTACCATACTGTGGTCGTCCACAATCAAAACGCGAATGGGATTTGAGTCGGTCATAGGTTTCTCCTTATGCAGACGAAGGACGAAAGACGAAGGACAAGGGACGGAGCGTTTCATCCTTCGTCCTCCGTCCTTCGTCTTTCGTCATTTGTCTTACCTGTCCAAACGACCGCGATCCGTGTGCCGTGACCTCTCTGGCTTTCGATTTCGAGCGTGGCGCCGATTGCCTCGGCCCGCTCGCGCATAATGTCCAGCCCCAGATGTTGGGGCGAGATGCCATCCAGGTTGAAGCCCTGCCCATCGTCGCTGATGCATAATTCGACTCCTCCTTTTTCTTCTTCTCTGTCGAGGGAGGGATAGCGCAAACTGATCGCCACCTGGCTGGCTCCGGCGTGTTTGGCGACGTTATTCAGTGCCTCCTGGGCAATGCGGTAGAGAGCGACTTGCACTTCAGGTGGCAGGGAACAGTGCCCCTCCACCGTCAGATTCACCGGAACCCGCACCCGGTTGGTGATGGCCTCGGCCAACTGGCGTAGCAGCTCACCCAACTCTCTTTTGATCAGGGCCTCTGGGCGCAGCTCTAGCAGCAGAGTGCGCATCTCGGCCAGCGCGCCTCGGGTCAACCGGTGCAGTTCTTCCAGGCAGATGCGCGCCTTATCGGGGTCGCGTTCCCACAGGCGAGGTAGTACCTCGGCCGACAGGCTGGCGGAAAAGAGGGCCTGAGAGACAGAATCGTGCAGATCACGACTTAAACGCTGGCGCTCCTGCATAACCGCCAACTCCTGCGCCTGTTCGTAAAGCCGGGCGTTCTCCATGGCCATAGCTGCCTGGCTGGCGAAGGCTATGGCTAACTCTGCATGTCGGGCTGTGTAGTAGTTGGGCTGGCTGTGGTGGAGACCCAACATGCCGATCGTCCTCTCCTGGACCGTGAGCGGAACCCCCATCCAGGAACGGATATATCCAAAGGTGGTGGTCAATCGTTCGCCGGTCAACTCCTGAAAGACGAGGGCCAGAGGCATATTGCCCCGAACGTCGGGAATAATGAGCGGCGTCCGGTGGCGGATCATCTCGTGATAAATTGGCACATTCTCCAGGGAGAAGCGCATTCCCAATACCTCCTCTTGAGGGATAGGCCCCCGGTGAGCCAGGGTCTTCAAATCCGCTCCCTCCAGGTAATAAATGGTGGCGCCCGAGCAATCCACTACCGCCTTGAGTTGATCCAGTATCAGGCCCAGCAACGGCTCCATATCCAGGGTGGAGGCCATGGCGTGAGAGGCTTGCAGCAGCGCTGTCCGCTCCTGAACTCGTAACTCCAACTCGTCGTAGGCCCGGCGCAGCGCTTCCTCCGCCTGCTTGCGATCGGTGATGTCGTGGATGATGCCGGTAAAGAACGTCTCTTCTCCGATTTTCCAAATCGAGAGGGAGAGCTCCATAGGGAATTCACCGCCGTCTTTCCTTAGCCCGACCATCTCGGCCGTTTTTCCGGCGATGTGCGGGTTTCCGGTTGAAAGCAGCCGCTCGATTCCCTTTTGATGACTTGCCTGGAACCGTTCGGGCATTACGCAAGTCAGCGGCTTGCCGATTGCTTCGTCAGCGGCCAGGCCGAAGATAGTCGCGGCTGCCTTGTTCCAGAAAATTATCTTTCCTCCGCTGTCGATCGTGACGATGCCCTCGCAGGCGCTTTGCGCTACGGAGCGGAAGCGTTCCTCACTCTTCTCCAGGGATTCCAGGGTCCGGCTGTTAAACAGGGCGATGGCTGCCATCTCGGCGAATGCCGAGGCCATGCGCGCATCGTTTTCAGTGAAACCACCAGGTTTGTTGGCCAGGGCCAGCAAACCAACTGTGATCCCTTTGATCAGCAGCGGGGCAAACAAGACGTTGTCAGGGCCGGCATGCCCTTCCGGCAACAATCTCGCCCATTCGCTCCCACGGAAGTCATTCTCGTAGACTGTTTTGCCCGTACGGAACGTCTTCTCACGCAGCTCCCAGATGGGTGTGGAGAGAGTTGGATTAACCTTGGAGAGCAGTCCGCCCTGGTCCCAAAATACCGCTTCGTTATCTGTCCCATTTGCGGTCAACAAGGTCAGGTATCCGGCCTTAGCCTCTAGCAAATTCCTGCACGAATCAAAGATTAAACGTGCGACGTCTTCAAAGTCGCGATAAGCCAGGACAGCGCGAGCGCCTTCCAGCAAGGCCGAAATTTCCGCCTCGCGCTGTCGCGTTTCCCCCAGGGCATTTCGCAGGTCCTCCTCGGCCTGTTTGCGCTCCGTCACGTCCAACAGGGAAAAGACCAGTCCTTGTACGTGCCCCTCTCCATCCTTCACCGGGACCAGGGCCCAGTCCCAGTAGGTAGTACCCCGCTCAGGTTGATCGGCGTATTCGAAAGGCTTGGCGTGAAACTCAATGGGCTGGCCCGTATCTCTCACCCGCTCGAAGATAGCCTGGTTCTCGTCGTTGGGAAACAGATCAAAGTGGTTGCAGCCTATTAGCTCCTCGCGACTGTGACCCGAGCCTTGAACGTAGGCGGCGTTGACTCTGATGAAGCTAAATTGGGGGTCCAGGTAAGCCAGGTGGGCGTAGGTATTCTCCATAATAATCTGAAGGATATCTCGTTCCTGCTCCAGAGTGTTGGCGAGTTCCTGTGCTCGCTGGCGCTGCTGTTCGACTTGCGCCAGCAACCGCTCGCGTTCCTTCTTTACCTGAACTCGCTGGGTGATGTCGCGGATCAGCCAGCGCAGGCTGGTTAGATTGCCCTCAGTGTCATACACAGGGCCAACCGTCAGGGCGGCGTGGAAGAGGTTATCCCGGCGAGGCTGAAGTCGCATTTCCCATGTCACGCTTCGCATCTCCTCCCCTATCTGTAACCGCAGGAGTTGGGCGCTCAAGACCTTGCGACTCTCCTGAGCCACAAAGACCACTACTGGCTTGCCCACCAAAAGATTCTGGGGTATGTGGAGCAAAGCTGCCATGGCGCGGTTGGCCTCCCGTATGATACCCAGGGGGTCGGTTACCAGGTAGCCGTCTGGCGCGAACTCAAATAGATCCTGGTAGCGCTGCCGCCCCACTTCGATGAGCTGCCGCGAGTCAGTTAACTCCTCAATCTGGTCACGCAGTTGATCTTTGGCGGCTTGCAGCGCTTCGTTGGTTTGGGCCAATTCCGCGGTTCGCGCTTGAACCCGGATTTCTAACTCGTCGTGCGCCTGGCGCAACGCCTGTTCCGCCTGCTTACGCCTGGTGATGTCGCGCAGCACGATGGTGAAGGTGGTTTGCCCGTCGTGTACTGGTTTAGAGAGGCTGACCTCCGCCGGGAATTCATTCCCATCTTTGCGCCGCGCGAACACTTCGCGCCGATGGTCCCCACGCCCGGCCGGCGCGGGCGAGGTAGCCAGGTCATCATCCTGCTGGCAATCAGCCTCGGTTAACTGTGCCGGCAGCACCACATCCAGGGGCTGCCCCAGGATTTCCTGGTTGGAGTAACCAAAGATGTGTTCTGCGCTTCGATTGAAAACCAGGATGCTGTAGTCGTGGCTGGCTACGATGATGGCGTCGGGCACAGTATCCAGGATATTCGCCAGGCGCCGCTGGCTGGCGTGACGTTGGGCATCGGCTTGCTCACGTGCCCGCAACTCCCGGCTCAGGAGCAAGTACAAAAGCGACACCATAACAACGGCCAGGGCCCCATGCAGTTCCGCGAACTGCTGCCGGGAGGTGACGAGAACGTCCGACAGTAAATCGAAGGCCAAGATACACAGCCCGGTCAAAATGGCGTATTGCATGGCCGTTCGGGACACTGAACTTTTCATAGTGCCTCACTCTTTTTTGTGTATACCAGAAGTGATCTACAGGGAGGGAAGCAGCACGTTCCAGGTAAAAATAGAATACAACCCCTCATGCTGCTGGGGAAGATGCAGATGATCTATCTTAGCTAGTGCATTTGCTCTATTATATAATACACCCCGTGCGTTGGGTATAAGATTCTCATCGCAGCATCACATTCGCCAGCCAGCGCGCCAGCCGCTCTCGCCGGCCGACTAAAATAGCGTCGCAGGTTGTGAGGTCGTAGGTGTTGCGGGCAATTACCCGCTCTCCCTGGCGGAGGGTAAGTTTCAGGTCGTGAGGTTCTGAAAGGAACTGGTGGCGCAATGCCCCAATTACCTGAGCGCTGTCGGGCGGCAACGTCACTTGTATTTCGTAAACTTGCACGTCGCTCAATTCGATCACCAGCCGGCAGCCATCCAGTGTCTCCAGGCTATCGTTCACCGCCCACACGTCGGTCTGCAACGTGTCGCCCGCATGGTAGCAGGCCGGGGAGAGTGTCAACCCCACCAGCACCGGATTGTAGAGATCCTTCAGCCGCTGGTAAGCCAGCTTGGGGCGGCGCCGGTAGTCGACGACAGCCCACGAGATGGCTGGCCACGGTTCATTGAACTGCCACAGGCAGACCCCACCCGTTTCTCCCTTGTGCCGGCGCATGTGTTCGACGGCAATTTGCAGCCCCAGCGCCTGCGCTCGCTGAGAGGCCATGATGAATTTCTCAAGGGAAGCTTCACCCTCACCCCCGCTCCCTCCCAGGGAGCGGGCTGGGGAAAGGGTCAGATCGGCGTACCGCCATAACTTGCCCAGCTCCGCTTTGTGAACTTCCCATCCCGGCCCGGGCGGCCACAGTTCGGTTTCCGGCAAACAGGTGCGCAGTGTCTCAGCCGACGGGGGCGCTTGCAGGCCGAATTCACTCAAGAAACGAGCCTTCTCCTGCCGGTAAGCGTGAAGCGGGTACTTGCCGTGCCACACGTCCCAGTTGTGAGCATCGCCAGGCGAGGGTGAGACGGGCAAAAAGGGGCGGGTGCCGTCGTGGGTTTCTACCACGCGCGTCAGCGTGCGTACCAGTGGGTGGTTGCGGCTTGGGCTGAATTCGTTGCCGCCGCACCACAGTGCCAGCGAGGGATGATTGCGCGTCGTCTGCACGATTGCAGTACATTCGCGCTCTACCAACCCCAGCCAGCCGGCGTCGCGGGGAAAGTAATCCAGGAAGGAGCAGGCGAAGGGGAATTCTTGCCACACCAGTAGCCCTAACTCGTCGCATAGGTCGTAAAAAGCGCGCTTTTCACGCAGGCCACCTCCCCATACCCGCAGCAGATTCACCCCTGCCGCCCGCGCCATAGACAACAGCTCGACATAATCATCGCGCCGCAGGTGGCCAGGCAGGCTGTCGGCCGGCACCCAGTTGGCACCTCGGATGAACTCGCGCCGGCCGTTGAGGGTGAAGGTCCAGTCTTCGAGGGCAATGTGACGGATGCCAAAGCGGGTAGAGACAGAGTCTAAGGGCTCGGAGAGCGAAGGTGAGGGCTGAAGCGAGATGACAAACTCATACAAATGAGGAAAGCCCCGATCCCAAGGCTCCCAGAGTTGAGGATGGGGCAGGTCAAAGGTGAGGTTGTGGGCGCTGTGACCCAAGGGCAGATCTAGATCAAAGGATATAGGCCCCCAGTCGGGGCCATCGAAATTGGCTGGGTGCACCTGCACTCTGGCCTGGACTGAACGCCGTTGGTCCGAATCGAGTATTATTTGGGCCGTCAGGCGAGCTGTTTGGGGTGCGGCGTCCGGGATTTGGGAGTTGACGTACACGTCCTTGACGAACACCCCACCCGTTACTATCAGCCATGCGTCGTCCCAAATACCCATAGTGCGGATGGGCGGCGCAAAATCCCAGCCGAAGGACATCTGGCATTTAACGCTGGCCATCCGATCAGGGAAGGCACCCGTGCCCGTCGGGTCTATGCGGTCGGCCAGCCACCCCCACGCTCGCTCTATGAGGCTGAGTCGTCGGCGGGGGAGTGCCTCCGATCCCCAAAGGCGAATGGCTATCTCCGAGGTGCCCCGGGCTGGGAGGGCCTGAGGAATCGCTTCAGCCATGGCGTCAGCCCGCAGGGCGTGGGTGATCTCGTATACCTGGCGGCTGAACATCCCCTCATGCCGTCCAACCTCTTGCCCATTGACGAAGACTGCCGAGAGGTAATCTATACCGTCAAAGATGACGAATGCTCGTTGGTCTGCTCCAATACGTACATCGAGCCAGCGCCGATACCACCAGTCCCAGTCCTCTACCCACAGGCTGGCCTGATAACCGTCTCCAAAGAAAGGATCGGGGATGCGCCCCAACGCCAATAAATCGCCACGCACGTTGCCGGGTACCGTAGCTGGCAGCCACTCGGCTACGTCGGTTCGATCATCTACGTTAGGGACATCGAAAGAGCGGCGGGGCACCGGGCCAAATAGCCAGCCAGTGCCGCTGAGGTCAGTAGTCAGTCGCATTAAATTTAGACAAAATCAGTCTTGATTTAACACACCAATTGGTGTAAAATATAGGGTAGTATCCATTGCCCAAAAATCTGGGCTCCCTGGCGAACCACCCATCAATGGTTTGGTCGTGCAGGGCGCATGGTCGGTGCAGTGACGCACAGACGCTGATCACTATCCCAAACATTAACAATGCCCAACAAGGAGGCAACGGCCATGGACATCATCAAAGTATCAGCCAAATCCCGCTCGACAGCGGTAGCAGGTGCTATTGCCGGCGTAATTCGTGAAAGCGGACGTGCCGAAGTACAGGCCATTGGTGCTGGCGCTGTGAACCAGGCAACGAAAGCGGTCGCCATCGCCCGGGGATACCTCACCCTGGATGGCTTCGACATTATTTGCATCCCTTCATTTACTGAGGTAGACATCGAAGGACAAGAACGCACCGCACTAAGAATGGTGGTAGAACCGCGTTGACGTCTTTCTCGCTGGCTATTTATAATACCCGCGCGTGGGTATAAAAAGGCTGAAACTTAGCGCCCGTCCCGAAAGCAGGGCGGCACCTATGAAGATTAAGAAATTAAAGAGTTACCGATGCATGGGCCGCACCGCCGTAGAACAGGCGGTGCTAGGTAGATTTCCTGAGAAAAACCGGCCTAGCACCGGCTCTTCTCCCGCAGGGACCCCCGTGGGGTAGGCCGGTGCGGCTTTTGCCGTGTTACCCAGATAATTTTTGAACCTTCATAGGTGCCGCCCCTCGGCTTTTGTGACTCACTTTTTCCTGTGCTAAATCCTGTTCTTCAGCGACAAGCCGCTGGCGTTTTCACGGACGGCCTTTCTTCCGTGCCCTGCCTGACGACTTGCCTGCTTCTTTGCTATGCGCGATTTCCTGCAACTCGTCGGCTTTCACCTCAACCGTCAGTTCGCTCTGCAATTCCACTACCGCCGACTCGGTGAGGATGTTAAGGCCAATGATTACCCCTTTGCCATGCGGCGTCACGACCTGGCTACCCACCTTGGGCAGAACTTGCTTGATTTCAGCGTATTGGTCATTTTCGTAAGCTAGACAGCATAGCAACCGCCCGCACAGGCCGGAGATTTCTGACGGAGCCAGCGGCAAATCTTGCTGCTTGGCCATCTTGATGGAAACGGGGTGAAACTCGGTCAGCCAAGAGGTGCAACACAATTCTCTCCCACAGCGACCATAGCCACCGATGAGCTTGGCCTCATCGCGGGCACCGATTTGCTTCATCTCGATGCGTGTCCTGAACGAGCGCGCTAAAGCCCGCACCAGTTCTCGAAAGTCAACGCGCTGTTCTGAAATGAAGGCAAACAAAAGTCGCCGGCCATTGAAGCTATACTCGGCTTTCACCACCTTCATTGGCAATTCCAGTTCGGCTACTTTTTCCCGGCATTTTTCCATCGCTTGCGCCTCTCGCCCCCGAAACTCCTCCATCAACGCCAGGTCAACCGGGGTCGCGCGCCGCGTCACAGCCTTTAGCGTTCCCTTGATCTCTTCATCAGATACCGCCTTGAGGGCCATTACCACCCATCCGAGTTCCTCGCCCCGCGCCGTCTCCACGATTACTGGGTCGTTCTCCTCCAAATCTCGAAATTCTCCCGGGTCAAAGTAATACACCTTGGTAACAGATTTAAATCGAATTCCAACTACTTCAGGCATTTGCACTAATCCCTCTTCAACCCCAGGAAACAGTAGTAGGGAGGCAGAGAACTTCGGCCTCCTGCCATTGCCTCCTGTAGTATGCATACTATGTACTTGTCCACTAATAACTTTGTATTTTAATCGGCAGATCAGGCGTAAACTGATGGCAAACGTACCAAGTTATTTCTGGACAAGTGCTATCTATGTGCCTCTACGGGCCTGTAAAAGAATAACTTCCGAGTTTTGGTCGGACTCCAAGCGTGGAAAATCGGAACTTATTCCTTCACAAGGCCTACGAGAGGCCTAAATAAAGGAAGATGGTAAACTTAACACTAACACTTCTAACGCCAGACGCAGGTTTACATTCCGGTCGAGATTCTTGATGGTCGACCGCAAGTGGGCCACCATACGCTGCGCCTGCCCCAGGGTGACTTGTCCAGCTTGCTGGCGTAGTATCGTCACCCGGTCTACGTTCGTCACGGCGACGTGGCTTCCAGATGCCAACAGCAATACGTCACGCCACCATCCCAGCCATAAGGCCAAGATCTCTCTTACCAGCGCGGGATCGCGGCTGAGGCTGGCAGCGTAAGCCAGTCGTTCAACACGTCCCTTGCTCATCAACGAGTCAAGATTGTCCAGTATCTCGCTACGACGAGCCAGCAGTGATTCGTCTTCCATGGCTCGCACTGCCCAACCCAGCCGGCCGGCCGAAAGGTGGGCCAGTAACTCTGCTTGAGCCGCATCTGTGCCCCACCGCGAGATCAAAGCCTCTTTGACCAGCGATCTGGACAACGCTCGCAATGAGAGCACCTGGCAGCGCGAAACGATGGTGGGCAAAAGCAAGTCGGCCTCGGTGGCGGTGAGTACCAGAACGACCTGGGGCGGGGGTTCTTCCAGGGTTTTGAGTAGAGCGTTGGCGGCTTCAACTGTGGCTCGCTCAAAGTCACTCAGCACGGCTACCCGCCAG
>CAYTNQ010000071.1:0-21246 GCA_964439175.1 uncultured Anaerolineales bacterium
AGGAATCTACATCGCTGATCAAAGAACAGCAGTTTTTGCGCCGCAGCCTGCGGCGTATCATCATCGGGCAGGAGATTGGCCCCCGCACTCCCCGATGGCGGGCTGCTTGGAAGCGGGCGATGTTCAGTTATACGGATCGCCTGCGCCAGTTGCGCGCCGAGACCCAGGAAAAGGATCAGGGCTCGTGAGGCTGTTGATGTTTGAGGCTAAGCGTTTCTGGTGGAAATCCTTCAGCGTAGCTCTATTCAGGTAACAAAACAGGCGACATAGGGATGCCGCCCTTATGGGATAGGCCCTTAGTCTCTTGCGCCGTAGCTGGTACTGACCTGACGCGCATAACCAGGGAGATGCGGTGATTATGTGCTGGCCTTTTCCTCCGACGTCTCGTCCGTCTTCTCTGTTTTGTCTTCAGGGCCCGTGGCCTCACGAAATTCACGGATGGCCTTGCCCACCGCGCCGCCAATCTCTGGCAAGCGTCCCACGCCGAAGACGATAATCACAATCACCAGCACGATGATCAGCTCAAATGGTCCCAATCGAATAGGCATCTTGCACACTCCTTAAGCGAACAATTCACGTGAGAGCCCTCACGTGGATGTCATTATAGCACACTCATCTAACACGCGCAAAAAATCGTTGAATTATACCCAACGCGTCTGAGAATTCCGAGTGGCGAAGACAGCATATCGTCCCGTTCTCTCGGAGTACACCAATCTATGGGTACTATATGGCTATTGAGATTCGTCCCATCCGGACCAAAGACGAATATCGGGCGGTAGAACAACTCCAACGCCAGGTGTGGGGTCTCGACGACGTGGAGATTGTCCCTGACCACCTGCTGCTGACCGCTCAGAAGAACGGAGGGCTGGTACTGGGTGCTTTTGATGCCTCGCCAGGAGAGGAGAACGAGCAGCTCGCCGGATTTGTCTTTGGCTTTGCCGGGTTGTCGCCCGATGGCCGGCTGAAACACTGTTCGCATATGACCGGTGTGGCCCCGGCGTATCAGAATCAAAGCCTGGGCTATCGCCTGAAACTGGCGCAACGTGAGCACGTGCTGGCCCAGGGGATTGACCTCATCACCTGGACCTTTGATCCGCTGGAGAGTCGCAACGCCTCCCTCAATTTCCACAAGTTGGGCGCGACGTGCCAGACGTACCTGCGAGACCTGTACGGCAGCATGCGCGACGCCCTCAACGTGGGCTTGCCCACCGACCGCTTCCAGGTGGAGTGGCACATCGCCAGTGACCACGTCGCCGACCGGCTGCGCGGCGATCAAGTTCGCCCTTCGCTATCGACGCTGCGGGCCACTGGAGTTCTCCCGCTGAACCCTTCTCTCCCCGGCGACCCACCTCGGCCTCCACAGACGAGCCTTCCCATCCAGGGAGATCGGCTGCTGATCCAGATACCAGCCTACTTCCAGGCCATCAAAGCCACTGATATAGGACTGGCTCGCGCCTGGCGCCTCCACACCCGGGTCTTGTTCGAGGCCGCTTTTGCCGGGGGATACGTAGTCACCGATTTGCTCTTCGAGGAAGGGCAGAGTTGCTATCTGCTAGAAAAGGATTGGACGCCCTCATGAAAATCGAACGTATCGAACTGCACTACATTGACCTGCCGCTGGTCCATCCCTTCGAGACCAGCTTCGGCCGCGAGTTCACCCGTCCCTGCATCCTGGTCGCCGTCCACGCCGATGGGCTTACCGGGTGGGGCGAGTGTACCGCCCATGCCGGGCCCTGGTACTCCAGCGAAACCGTCGAGACCGCCTGGCATGTGTTGCGCGACTTCCTTGTCCCGGCTGTAATGGGCCAGGAGATAGCGTCGCCGGCCGGCGTGGTGGATCGCTTTAGCCGGGTGCGTGGTCATCCGATGGCCCGCGCTGCACTGGAGAACGCGGTGTGGGACTTGCTGGCACAGGCGCAGGCTGAATCGCTGGCCGTCATGTTGGGCGGGCAACGGGATCGGGTGCCGGTCGGGGTGAGCGTCGGTATCGAGCCCACCCTGGACGAGTTGCTGGACCGGGTGGCGCAACACGTCGCTGAGGGCTATGGTCGCATTAAGCTCAAGATCAAGCCGGGCTGGGACGTGGATATAGTACGTACCGTCCGTGAGCGGTGGCCTGACCTGCCGCTCCAGGTGGATGCCAACTCCGCCTATAGTCTGGCCGATGCCCCGGTCTTCCGGGAGATGGACCAGTTCGAGCTGCTGCTCATCGAGCAGCCGCTTCACTACGACGACATCGTGGATCATGCTCGATTGCAGGCCCAGCTCCGCACGCCTATTTGCCTGGACGAGAGCATCCACTCGCCGGAGCATGCCCGCTGGGCGTTGGACATCGGCGCCTGCCGGGTCATCAATATCAAGGTGGGGCGCGTGGGCGGCTTGACGGCTGCCAGGCAAATCCACGACCTGTGCGCTGAGCGGGGCATCCCGGTGTGGTGTGGCGGTATGCTGGAGACCAACGTGGGGCGCGCGGCCAACGTGGCCCTGGCCACGCTGCCCAACTTCGCCTTGCCCGGCGATATCTCTGCCTCAGCCCGCTACTACCGGCAGGATATCGCCGAGCCTAACTTCGTCCTCAACGACGATTCTACTCTCTCCGTGCCTTCTGAGCCAGGCCTGGGCGTGCACGTCCTTCCTGACCGGCTCGCCGCTGCCCGGCTGAAGCACCTGGCGTTGGCGGTTAGTGGCTACAACTCATAGTACCGATGGCCCAACAACTACCGCTCACCCAGAACCCAAAACTGCCTTGTGCCCGATCCGCCTTATCAAAGGTGGCACGTATAAAGGTGACCCCATCTGAATGTGATAGTTTGAAACTTCCATTCTCGATGGATGTGGGTCCGGCGATTGATTTTGAACCGCACGATGCTATAATCCTGCCGTTGCTCACCGAACCACTATCCGATGATACAGTGAAGCGAATGGTGAGGCTACCGGGATAACAGTACCATGTGCCAGGCTCTGGGACGACCCCGGCTTGAGTGACCTGAACGGACACCACATTACTCCATGGGCTGCTGCCAAACGAATTGGTGGCCTGCACACGATAGTAATAGGTTCCAATGGCCTTGCCAGTTATTGTTTTGGACGTACTTGCACCGGAATAGGCCGTAGTGGGGCTGGTGAACGAGGCATTGTCGTCCTCTTGCAAGACGTACCCGGTCGCTCTGCTGACATTGCTCCAACTGACTGTATAACTGCCGTCCCCATCGCTGTTGCCAATCAGATTTAGCACCGGCGATGAAGGTGGTCCGGCATTATTTAAGATGATGGGCAGGTAGACGAAGTACTCCTCCAGTTCTGATGAGATAACATTGAACCCACCGGGCAAAGTTCCGCTTTGACCATCCGGATTGGTGACTACCACGTTCCACGGCCCGGTCGCAGCCCCGCTCAGGTTGAAATCACAAGTGATTTTGGAAGGACTCACCACGTCCACGTTCGTGGCGTTGATGTTAGACTGTCCGACTTTGGTGAGCTTAACCGTTGCCCCGGCCTGGAAGTTCGCACCTACCAGATTGGTGATGTGGATAACGCCATCGTTGGCCCCAGTGTTGGGCGTGATACTGTTCACTTGAGGCGGCGGCTGCGTAACCGTGAAGCCATTAGGCAAAGTTCCGCTTTGGCCATTCGGATTGGTGACTACCACGTTCCACGGCCCGGTCGCGGCCCCGCTCAGGTTGAAATTACAAGTGATTTTGGAAGGACTCACCACGTCCACGTTTGTGGCGTTGATAGCAGCTTGTCCTGCCTTGGTTAACTTAACGATTGCCCCGGCCTGGAAGTTCGCCCCCGCCAGGTTAGTGATATGGACAACGCCAGTGTTGCCCCCAGTGTTGGGTGTGATACTGTTCACTTGAGGGGCGGCTGCCGGAGAATATTCGACTACCAATTGCGGCCTGTATGAACTCTCCCGTGTGCCAAAGCCCCGCCAACTGGCATTGTAACCGGAGACCTCTGGCCCGCGCAGCATAATCCCATAGTTGGTATACGTTCCATCATACCATGCCTTGACCAGGTTGGTCACGTCGAATTCGTACCAGCCCCAGTCCCCGTGGACGATCGATCTCGAACCGTAGGCGTTGCCATAGCCCGGGCTGTTGTTCCAGGTCACGCTGCTCTCCGACCAATTGGAGGTGATGCGATAGGCCGTGATCGTGCGGCTGCTATTCGGGAAATCCCAGGAAGTAACCAGATAGACTTTGAGTGTGGCCTTAGTGATAGTTGCATTGGAGGGCAGACTGGCTATGCTGCATTTTATCAAGCTGCGAACAATCTTCGCGTTGGTATCGCTCCCATCGTAACCGGCCCACATATCCGTCGTGGTTCCGGCATTCAGAGAAGGGTAGCCTTGCAGCACAGTGGCGTCGGCGGTACAATAGATTGTTCGCTGAGCCAGGGCGTCGAGAGGGGGCTCCTCCATCTCAGACGGCGGGGGAGCCTCCTCGAACAGTTGGCCATTGGGCTGGGCCGGTTCAACTCCGGGCGTCTGGTAGGGTTGAAGCCTGGTTCGGATGTCCATTGCCGGGCTGGGGGTGGGTTCAGGTGGGTCGGCCCTGACATCGGCAAAGGGCAGCGCCAGCAAGCACAAAGCAACTGCTACTAGCAACGTGGCAATGAGTGGGTATTTCACCCGTAACCTTTGTTTCATCGGAACATCCTCCTTTTGCTACTGTAAGATCCTTTGCATCAGATTTGGGTACGGCCTCCAAACGCTTGCGAGGTGCCGAGCTTTGTGTCTCCACTTTACCTTCGCTGATCTGGGCAAATGCCCTAGGGAATTGTTCCGAACGGGAACCAGCCGGTCAAAACGCCTGGCCCCAGTGATTGTACAGTTTCGTCGTCCAGTGACGTGACGTACATCGCCAAGCTACCATCTGTCTTACGCACCGTATAAGCAAGTTGGGAGCTATGGGGAGCGAAATAAGCATTGATTGCATTGCTGATCTCACGCACGTTACCGTTGGCCGTGTGTACAACGTACAGAGTGTGTTGGTCCTCACCCTCCCAGTCTGAGGCGCGTACCGTGCTGAACACGAGGGCCCACTGGCTGTCAGCGGAGAAACCGAAGTCCAGGCGATCACTGCCGGTTACAATGACCCAACTTTCACCAGTGGTCAGGTTGCGAAGCTCCGCCTTGCGGCCTATGTCGTATCCCTCGTCAATCTCGATTAAGATAAACTGATCGTCTGGAGAGAGCACACCTTGCAAACTCCAATGCTCAGTTTTGGCCAGTTCTTGGACATTGCCACCGTCCATGTCGGCGACGAACAGGAGGCGATCCTGGGACTCATTCTGTTCGATGTAGACGATATGTTGCCCATCGTCCGAGACCTCAACCCGTTCTGAGGCAAGAATGTCAGCAGGGATGTCCATAGGTTCGAGGACGCTACCGTCGGCCGGACCCAGGTAGTACTGGAGACTACTATCCTCAGTGGAGCGATGCTTCACCAGCAGACGCCCATCAGCCAGAAAGTGAAAAGTAACCTCACTCCCTTCTTTCACCAGGGCGGTCGAAGCTGTCTCCCGGTCGAAGACGTACAGCCCCTCTCCCGTCTCGCCCAATTTGTGCGTGGTAAAGGCGACCCAACGGCCACTGGGGTCAAACTGGGCTACGATGTCCTGACCATTCTTCACCAGAGAGTAGACTTTCCTCTTTGGCTCGATCAAATAGAGACTCGGCCAACCTTGCTGGGGGCCTAGAAGCAGCAAAGCCGCTCCATCCGCAGCCAGTTGGAGGTCTCCGAAGGCAAGTCCGGCACACACCTGGGTTGCATCAGAGCCATCGAGAGCAGCGACCGCGAGAACCAGGCTAGTCTCTTCCCAACGTCGGAAGGCTAGTCGTGGTGCATCGTTCAGGGAACGTAAGGTCTCTGCCTGGCAGACTGGGGGCAATGCACCACGTTCATCGCTGACCTCAGTGGTGAGAGGGGACTCCGCCTCCTCTTCCACAGAGAACGGAATGGAAGGGACGTCCCGGAACTGAAACTTGAAGACCTGATCAACCGCCTCTTCCTCAAGAACAAAGACAAAGCCTTTTTGCCCCTCACCAGGAGCCCACGTTGTGACGCATCCTGCGCAGTAATTCCCGGCGGAGCCGCCTCCAACAGTAGCGAGGCTCTCTCCATCCTCATTGATGAGGGCGACATCCTCGGTCGATAGTTTCGATGGTTGGGTTGGGTTCAGGTTGTGGAACGATGCCTCCACAACGAGAAAGACATAGCCATCCTTGGTATAGTGAGTAGAGGTATTCAGGCCGAACCCACTCATCAATCGAGTTGACGTGTAAATATGTTCGACCGTTACCTGCCAGGGACCGCCAGCCACCGGCACGCCCATACCAGCGGAGGGGGTAGGCGTGGGAGAGGGTGCGGGAATAAGAGTAGGCGCACAAGCAACTAGCAATGTGCCTAGCAAGAGACAAGGTCCGGACGCAAGCAATGTTTTATTCTTCATCATCGGAACCTCCTTATAAAAAAGGGAGCGGGTGAATGACAAAAAAAGGTGGGTAGCCTATAAGCCAGGGCTGCCAAGTTGCAGCAATGGAAAGCTTTAGCTGTGTTCTTCCTTTGGGATCACAGATGCTCGCTGGATAGTTACCAGCTTGCCGGCGAGTTGCTCAGCTCCTTCGCGCCCGCGCAGACCTTGCCCTTTCACCATAATCTCGTTATTGGTTTCCAAAGTGGACATGCCAATCATCACCTTCTCTGTCCGTCCCATCAGCGAGATAATAAGCATCCCTGGCAGAAGGCCCGTAAGCAAATAAAGGAGACAGCCTTGTTCCGGGGAGAAATAGTTGCGGCTCAGCACAAGGGTGTTCTCGGTGTTGCTATCCCGCCTCCAACCAAAGGAGGAGGATACCCAACTCCCCTTGGGAAACATCTCATTCACAATGGCTTCCAAGTCCGAGCGTGGCAGTGCAGTTGACAGTTGCTGCGTGTATTCGGGAGCCTTGCGAGTCCGATTGCGGGCGGCGACAGCAATGACCACAACAACAATGAGGATTACGGACCAAATGAGGCAGGTGAGACCACTTCCCCCATTATTGTTGTACTGTTGTGGCAGGCTGTAGGCTAAGGCAACCGAAGCTTGAGATGTCACAACGCTCCAGACAACTGTTATGGCAAGCAAGAAGGTGATCTTTAGGCTGCGGCAAATGTATGTCGACTTCTCCCTGTTTTTCATCGTGGTTCCTTTCTTTGGAATAGCTTGCTGACTTTATGGATATTCACACTCAAACGGGACATTGCCGAGCGCCTCACCGGTAACTATGGCTGTATAATGCAGTCCAGTACTTGTGCGCCATATTTCGAGCGACATCTCGTATTGATTCCCTGAGTCTTCAAACTCAACTTCGATCGTCTTATAGGTGACCCACCCCCGCGTATCATCGAAGGCGTTGTGTTGAAAACTAGTGTATGTCGCTCGACCTGACTCCTGGACGAATTGCGGACCGTTCTCGTCACAGAAGAGCAATGGTTCTGGCGTTGGCGTAACAGTCGGGGTGGCAGTTGGGGTGATAGTTGGCGTGCTGGTAGGTGTGCTGGTCGGCGTTGGGGTGTCTGTTGGTGTGGGCGTATTGGTTGGTGTGGCCGTGGGTGTATTAGTCACCGTTGGGGTGTCTGTTGGTATGGCCGTTGGCGTATTGGTTGGTGTACGGGTTGGCGTTGCTGTCGGCACCAATCCCAATTCAAGTCCCTCACATCCTCCCATTGCCATCAGAGCAATCAAGGTCGCTACTGCCAAAGCCCTTATCTTCCAATTCTTGTTAGTCATTGCCTTACTCCTTGTGACTTACAGTCAGTTGTTCCCTGCTCCCAGTTCGTAAGCGACGTTTCTCTCCGATTTTCCCACTCCCTCAATTGGCTCCCAATGCCTGAAATCCATCCTGGCTGACACCCGCTCGAAGGTAGTGTGAGAGATCAACACCTGTCCCGGTCGCCCGGCCTTGGCTAGGTGTGAGGCAGTGTTCACCGCATCCCCCAGGTAGGTCTGATCTCGACGCCAGAGGGGCCCCAAGTTTTTGCGGATCACCCACCCGCAGGCAACAGCCACGCGCGTCGGAAAAGGAGGATGTCTCCACTGCTCTTGTTGGGCGTTGAACCTGGCGACGTGCTCTTGAATCTGCCAGGCAGCTCTTAACGCATCTTGGGGGGTATGAAAGACGGCCATCATGCCGTCCCCGATGAATTTATCTACGTTCCCCCCACTGTCACGTACACATTGACGTAGAAGACTGTAATATTCGCCGCTTAGGCTCTCAAGAACTTGCTGTTGCCGGCGCCGGGGAAGGTGGGCGATGGCGGCAGAAAAACCCGCGATGTCTGTGAACAGGATGGCGACATAAACCCACCTGGATTGACTATGGATATCTGGCAACAGACCCCCCAGTTTATCCAACCATCCGCGGATGGAGTTGAAGAGGGTCTCCAAGGTCTGCAGGGGAGGAACGTAACTGTTGGATGGCGCAACTTGGCGGTACATCGGACTTACCCCTTTCACTGTTTATGCCCGAGGTGGCTCCCTCAACCTCCGGATCAAGTCTCGGGCAAAAGCTTCGGGCGACTGCCCCGGATCGCGCAAGAGCACTGCTGTCCTCCCGTCATCATTGGCTTCTCCCGACTCGTTGACCCACACGGCCGCTGCCCGTGGCACCCGCAGGCCCTCGGTGCTGGTGGCAATCTGGCCGCGCCGGGCTACGAGCTGGCGCAGCAACTGGTGAACGCGCGGATCGGCTTCCAGCCTGGACAGGCTGCGTCTTCCTCCAGGCAGGATAACCAGATTGATAGAAGTGGTGTCCATCAAGTCGAGGTCTGTCAGGATCAGATCGGGCATTAACCACACTCCGTGAGCCCCGCCGACTAAACCGTTGATCAACGCGACACTTTTGACACATAGGCCGGCCTGGCGCAAGGCACTGAGCAGTACGATCGTTTCTACTTCCTCAAATCCATCGGCGATGAACACGAGGGCACAACTCTGACTGGCATCTTTTGCAGACAAGGCAAGCGACCTTTCTCTGGACAGTATCAATTCTCACTACCTCAGTATAAGTGCTATGTGTCTGTGCCGTTCTCTGGACTTACTGTGAATAGTTGTCCGGGTTGCTCGGGCTCTGTACGATTCTGTGGGGGATCTGTGAAAACTCTTTCAAACTATTGCTTTAACCTGTAAGTTTCTGTGGAAGTCTGTGGAAAGGCATCTCAAACTATTGATAAACACAGCCAGATATGATATGATGGACGAAACGCCTATTCGAAAAACCTGGATTGAGACCGAGGCTTGCTGGAGTGAAATACTCTGGGCTTTTCGGATAACCACTAAGTAGCCCAGGCCAGCTTCAAAGGAGTAGGGGCAAACTGGGGGGAGTCTTATGGGCGGGCAGCTTGATATGCCTGAAGACTTTGCCAGGCGTATCCACCGGGCTTTACGCGCCTGGCATGCCGGACACACGAAAGATGCGTTGGCTGATCTTCTTCTGGCACAGCAGATACGCTCCGGACAAACGGTAGCTACCCAACGCCTGATCAGCAACCAGATTCTATTGGATGGACTCGAACATCTGAAGCAGTCCAACGCGGAGGGGGCCGATCTTCTGCAACGGCGTTTCCTCAATCAGGAGACAGCGCTGGAGGTGGCGCATCGGCGGAACCTGACTGAGGACATCATTTTCCAGCGGCAACGGGTGGCCATTGAAGGGCTGGCCCGAGCCATCTGGGGCCAAGAACTGGAACTTCGCCAGCAGCGGGCACGACGGATTGAGGCACGGTTGGAGCCCTCCACCTACAGCCGGCTCTTCGGCGTGGCGGAGAGGATGGCCGAAGTGCATGCGCGGCTTGAGACCGTCTCAACGCCGTGGCTGATTGCGCTTGAGGGTCTGGGAGGCATTGGCAAAACCTCGCTTGCGGACGTCCTGGTACGCGAACTTGCCGGCCGGGGCCACTTTCACGAGATAGGCTGGATCAGCGCCCGCCGTCGCCTGTTTCGACTGTCGGGTGAGATTAAGACGTTGGAAAACCAGCCTGATTTGAGCATGACCGAGTTGGTTGATCGTCTCATTGACCAGTTTGATCTGGCGGGTTTGAGACACCGATCCGACGCTGAGAAGTTGGCAGGGTTGAAAGATCTTCTCAAGGGCCAGCCTTGTCTGATCGTGATTGATAACCTGGAAACTGCCGCCGACTACTTTTCTCTTGTCTTTCATTTGAAGGGGTTAGCCGACCCCAGTAAGTTTCTCATCACGACGCGCCATTCGCTTGGTGACCTCAGTGGCGTGTATTGCACGACGCTGAGGGAATTGTCGCGCGGCGATACGCTGGCCTTGATCCGGCATGAAGCTGAAACGCGAGGCATGCACGAGCTGGCCGCTGCGCCTGAGAGAGAGCTGGGACGAATCTACGAGATAGCTGGTGGCAATCCGCTGGCGACCAAGTTGGTTATCGGGCAGATTCATGCCCTGTCTTTGCCACGAGCCCTGGCCCTCTTTAAGGCAGCCAAAGGCAAGCCCATCAGAGAACTCTTGGACTACATTTACGCCAACGCCTGGCAGGATCTCGACCAGGACAGCCGCCGGGTGTTGCAAGCGATGTTGTTGGTGACCGAGGAGGGAGGCAGGCTGGAGCAAATTGCGGCCGCTGCCGAACTTGACGAAGGCGATGCCGCTACATGTTTACAGCGCCTGGTGGCCCTTTCACTGGTGAACGTGGGTGGAGATTTGCAGGGAAGGCGTTACTCACTGCACCAATTGACCCAAACCTTCCTGGCCCAACAATCGTCAGGTGACAACGGGTGAGGTGCTGCTTTGAAGCGGATCATTATCGCCAACGCCCGATATTGGCTTGATTACCTCAAGGCCAGATCTCAAGACGACCTCCTGGCCCCTGAGCCCGACATCCGGGGCGTGACCAGGGCACTTGAGGCTGCGATGATGGTCTCAGAATCGTGGCCTTTGACGCAGGCGTTGGCCTTGGTATTGCATCCCTATATGGAGCGGCAGGGTTATTGGGCCGATTGGGAGGGCTTCTCGGTATGCATGGTAGCTCGTGCCCGGCGACAGGGAGATCTGGCAGCAGAAGCCGAGTGGTTGGCCAGGCAGGGCGAAATCCAGCTACAACGAGGTGCCCATTGGGCGGCGGTGGCCTCATACCGCCGGTCGCTGGGGCTTTGCCGTCGGACCGGTGATCGCCCTGGCCGGGCTCGAGCTCTCTCCAATCTGGGCTACCTGTACCGGTTGGCGGGGCACTTCAGTCGCGCGGAGACCCTTTGCAAAGGGGCGTTGACCTTGTTCGAGACCCTGGGGGACATCGCACGGCTGGCTTACACTGAGAATCACCTGGGGTTGGTCTACTTTGATCAGTGTCGTTGGCCCGAAGCGCTGCCTCACCTGACTCGATCGGAGGCGTTGTGGCGGCAGGTCGGCGACCGGCATGGTCTGGCCAAGACGTTACAAAACCTGGGCGAGCTTTACCGCCGTACCGGTGATCTGGGGGCGGCACTGGCTTGTTTTCGGGAAGCGATCCAGCACTACCAGGCGGTGGGGGATGAGATCCATGTCGCCCGCACCCGACTCAACGTGGGCAATGTGTATCTAACCCAGGATGACCTGCTGCGAGCAGAGATAGCTTACAGTCAGGCTGAGATCGTTCTGAAGCGCATGGGCGATAGCCTGGATCTGGCCCGTGCTCACCATAACCTGGGTATGGTCTACACCCGCTTCAAAAACTGGGACGAAGCGCTGGCATGTTTCGAGCGGGCGCTGGAGCGGTGGCGCAGCCTGGAGGATGCCTGGAATCTGGCCAACACGTTAGGGGAGCTGGCCGGCCTGCACCTGGCGCGTGGCGACTGGGCCCGGGCTCGGGCTTGCCTGAACGAAGCCTGGGGGCTAGTGAGTGAGCGCGACGAGCCTCATTTCAGCCCTTTGCGAGATGAACTGGCCGCGCGACGCCAGGAACTGCACTGGCTGGCCCCTCAATGACGTGAGGGCAAGGCTGGCTCCAGGAAGGCGAAAGACGAAGGACCACAGGCAAAGGCCTCAATTCCAAGCCGATCCTTCATCCTGGGTCCTTTGTCCTTCGTCACTAAGTACAAATGCACAACTTCTTCGGCATTATATGCCACTTTCCCCACGGATTTTGGCTGTTTTGCCCCAAAAGATTTATGCCTTTGTACTTAGTACAGCGTTTCATAAGTCCTTAGGGTAAGCATCGCGGTCTATTCACGCTCTCGGCGGGTCCGCGACCCGCGTTTCGGGCGTATCAGGGCCGCCGGGTCACGGACCCGGCTTGAGCGATATACCCTAATCATTTCTGAAACGGTGTACTAGCATCCGCCGCCGGTCGTCGAGCCGACCGCACACGCTGACACGACTGGGGGTCCTTCCAGGGGCATCGCGCCGATAGTCATGGTAAGGGCCAGCAATATAGCGACGATCAAGGCTCTGAAGCGTTTTCCGGACATCTTTCGTCTCCTCTCTGGACTTAGGGAGCAAAGACGTGGGGCCCCCCGGATGCCACTTTGGTGGCGTCCGGCTCCGAAGACGTCCGGCTCTGGATCAATCCTCTGCTTTAACTTACCATAGAAGTTGTTGCACCGGTACGACGGATCTGTTGCGCTGGCGCGCCATGGGGTTGCGACCTGGCACATAAGGTGACTGGCATCTAGAAGAATTCCAGAGCACGCATTTGGTCAAATCGCGGCACGGCTTCCCGGCGGGTGTCTCTGTTCTAAATGCCGATCACCCAAACCTTGGGATACATCCCTTTGTTTCTTTGGCCCTTGTTGGCTTGGGAGGCGGTGGATGGCTACGACATTCGCCGAGATGTTAAATCACCTGTTAGGGGAGCACGACCGGTCTCAAGCCTGGTTAGCCGATAAAATCGGAGTGCATCGCGCCACTATAGGCCGGTGGATCAATGACCCGACCACCAGACCGGCCTCCCCCGAGATAGTCGGGGAGATTGGTCGTGCTTTTAACCTAGACGAGTCGCAAACCCAGACTTTGCTGGTAGCAGCCTTCCCCTCGCTGCACGGACTGAAGCCGCCCATCCTTCTTAGTCCAGGTCATGGTGACGAAGCCCTAAGTTTGTTGGTCCCTCCTCATTTTACAGAAGATGCCTCCCCCCTCGTTGGCCGCGAGGCTGAGTTGGCCCAGTTGCAAAATTGCCTGACTCACTCCCAAGAGGGTATGGCTCATATGGTGTTGGTCGCTGGTGAGGCCGGCATCGGGAAAACGCGCCTGGTGCAGGAGTTTGTCGCTGGGCACGTGATCGAAACTTGCCTGTTTAGCGCTGCCAAGTCCTATCCCGGTGACCAGGCGGTGCCCTATCTGGCCCTGAGCGAGGCGCTGGACTGGCTGGTTTCGGCTGGACTCATCCCCGACATCGCCCCTGTCTGGCTGGCCGAGGTGGCCCAGGTTGTCAGGCAATTGCAGGTAGTCCGACCTGAAGTCCCGCCCAATCCGGTCATCGAGATGGAGCATGCCCCTGCCCGGCGTTTCCAGGGCCTGACTGAGTTTATCACCGCCCTGGCAAGCGAGAAGACGCTGGTCTTGTGGCTAGACGACCTGCAGTGGATGGATGAGGTCGCCTTTGACTATCTGCGCCATTTGCTAACCCGGGGGCGGGAGGCACGAGTGCTGGTCGTGGGAACCTACCGCCCGGAAGAGATTAGTCCCGATCATCCTTTGGCTGAACTCAAACCTACCCTGTTCCGGGAAAATTTGTTGACAGAAATCTCCCTACCCCCCCTCACCGAGCAGAACGTCAGCCGGATGGTCGCTGATCTGACCGGACTCGATCTTGATCTCTGGCCCCTGGGCCGGCGTGTCTACCGCGAGATTGGCGGCATCCCCTTCTTCATCACTGAGCAGATAAAGCTGCTTCAGGAAGAGGGTTGGCTGAACACCTCCCAATGGGATAAGATTCCGCTTTCGCGTCGCCTTCAGGAGCTTATCCGACGTCGGTATCAGCGATTGGATAAGAGCGCATCCCAATTTGTCAGAATCGCCATGATTGTCGGTGCTCGCTTTAACTTTGATGTCGTCAGTCTGGCCGGCAAGCTGGACGAAGATGCCGCATTGGACGTCCTGGACAGGTTGCTAGACGCCGGCCTGGTCAGAAAAAGAGGAACCAGCGAGTACAATTTCTGGCACGATCATGCCCGGGTTGTGCTCTACGAAGACCTGAGAGCAGAGGTAAGCACGGAGCATTGGCAACGCTGGCACCGGCAGGTGGGTGAAGCCATAGAGGCGCTGCATCCGGGCGACGTCCAACGAGAGGCATGGCTGGAACAACTCGCTCACTATTATTGTGAAGCGGAAATCTGGCCCAAGGCCTTGACTTATCTGCTGCAGGCGGGCCAGAAAGCCCTGGGCCTTTTTGCGCACAAGTCGGCGCGGGACTATTTCGAGCGGGCCGAGAAGCTGATGGCGCAGGCCGATGTGGAGCCGATTCTACTGGAGCAGGTCGCCTGCGCCGAGGGTCTGGGGGATGCCTACACCCATCTTGGGCTTTTTGACCTGGCTTTACCCTGTTATCAGCGGGCGGTGGGGTTGACGGGGACCAAAGATACCAGCGTCGCCCGGCTGGGCTGGAAGATTGCCCGCGTTTATGAGCGCCAGGCCAAGTTCAAGCTGGCCGTTCAATGGTTGGAGCGTAGCCTGCTTGTCCTAGATCATGCCTCTCAGAAAGATGTTGAGGCGCGGGTGAACTGGTTACGGGGCCTCATCGAAGTACGGCGAGGCCAGCCGGAAACCGCCCTGGCTTGGGCAGAGGATGCGCTACGATTAAGTAGAGAGGCCGGTGAAGCGTCTTCAGCCCCAGGATCAGCCGCTTCACAGACTTCAGCGGTTACCGGTATCGTGGAGGAAGCGCAAGCCAATAACCTGATGGGCGTCATCCTGCGGGCGCGTGGAGACCTGACGAAAGCCGCTGGTCATTGCCGCCGCAGTGCCGAGCTCTACGAGACATTAGGGCACCAGCGCGGCGTGGCCACTGCATACGCCAACCTGGCCACGGTTACCTTTGAACAGGAACGCTGGCCCGAGGCCGAGGTTGCTTACAAGCGAGCTCTGGCTGTGCATCAAGACACCGGCAATCGCTACGGTGAGGCCATGGTTCTATGCAATTTAGCTGACACCTACTACCATCAGGGGCGGTTACAGGAAGCCAAGGTCTGCATCCAGGCCGGCTTGCACCTGGCGAGCGAAACCCTCGAGGTCCCTTTTCTGCAGGTCCTGGCCCATGAGACAGCCGGCATTATCTGCCTGGCTCAGGGTGAGGACGAACAAGCTTACGAGCATCTGGTGGAGGGGTTACGCCTGGCAGAGGTGCACGACATCCAGGAATGGTTGGTGCTTATTCAGATCCCCCTGGCGGAGATTCACCTGAGGCATGGAAACCTGGACGAAGCCCAGCAAGCGGCCGAAGAAGCTCTCGAGTTGGCCATGGGGCAGGGCTCAAAAGTCAAGGAGGGCGTGGCACGGCGTATGTTGGGCCGAATCTACCAGGTCCAGGGCCTG
Source organism: uncultured Anaerolineales bacterium (assembly GCA_964439175.1). Classification (GTDB taxonomy): domain Bacteria; phylum Chloroflexota; class Anaerolineae; order 4572-78; family NAK82; genus CAYTNQ01. The sequence continues at coordinate 15,518 of CAYTNQ010000071.1, forward strand.
CCCGGTCAGGCCGAAGCCGAGTTGCAGGCCAGCCTGAGTCTGGTGATAAGCCAGGGGGGACGATACGAGTTGGCTCGAACTCAGGTCGCTCTGGCTGAGCTCTACTTTGAGGATAGGGCAAAGATCAGGGAAGGGCAGAAGATGGTGCAGAAGGCGATTGCTATCTTTCAGGAACTGGGGGCCGCGCTGGATTTAGCAAATGCCCAGGCGCTGCATCAACGCTACGAGTTGGCCACTCGGGGATGGTTGGGCTAATCATCAGAGGAGGGTTTTGAGATGGCCAGGAAGCTTAAACACCTTTTTCTTTGTTTGTCCATTTGCCTGTCAATTGGGACCCTGGCTCCACTCACACTGAGAGCCATGGCCCGGTCTCGGGCTCCAACTGGCGGACGAGTGTCCGATCAAGCCCTGGCAGGTTCACCAGCACGTTCGGACAGCGACCAGGCCGGGATGGACCTCTTGACCACGACACACACGATCAGCCAGCCTCCTCCTCTTTATCCCCTCCGCCCCTCCTCAGCCAGACAACCGCTCGAAAGCCCGGCCTTCACGGTGCAAACCGTGGAATTTGACCCACAATATGAAGCCCTCCTCGTACCGATTTCTCCAATTTCCACATCCTATGCGGCCATAACTGAACGCTACCTGGCAGTTATGCCCAGGTTTCTCGCAGAGGAATCCAGTCACATCGTCCTGTCTGATAAGAATTGTGATATACGGCCGATAGGGTCGCTGACCAATGACTCGATAAGGACGCAGTCGACCTGTACAGTAACCAGCACTGCAGACAGCGGCCCCAGTACCCTACGGGACTGTCTGGAAAATACCCATATCGGCGATACCATCACCTTCAACACAACCTTCTTCCCCTCCGCCAGTCCAGCCACGATCTCATTGCTGAGTACGTTGCCGGTCATCATAACTGACGATTTGACGATTGACGCCAGCGGCGCAGGGGTGATCCTGGACGGCAGCAGGCTGAGTTCAGGTCCTGGCCTGCTCGTCAATGGAGCTTCGGGTGTGCGGATTCGTGGCTTGCAAATCGTATCTTTCCCCTGGGATGGGATTGCGCTGATCAATGGAGCTTCGAATAGTGTCATTGAGGGCAATTTCATCGGCACCAATGCTTCTGGTACGAGGGGACTTGGTAATCTTAGGAACGGAATTTTCATTGGTTTAGGGGCTTCGAATAACATCGTTGGCGGAGATACACCTGGTGTGAGTAACCTCATCAGCGACAATGAAGGGGCCGGGATCTGGCTTCAAGATGTTGGCACGACAGGCAACCAGATACAGGGGAACGTCATCGGCACCGATATCTCTGGCACAACGGCCCTTGGCAATCTCCTGCCCGGTGTCTTCATCGGTCTCGGGGCGTCGGATAATCTGATCGGGGGAGTGACACCCGGTACGGGTAATCTGATCAGTGGCAACGAAGATCATGGCATCAAGCTCCAGAATGCTAATACAACCGGCAATCTGATCCAAGGTAACTTCGTCGGCACCGATATCTCTGGTACAGCGCCGCTAGGTAATCTTCAGATAGGAGTTCTTATTGGTTTTGGAGCCTCAGATAATACCGTCGGTGGCAGTACGTCTGGTGCCCGTAATCTCATCAGCAGCAATGCAAGCGACGGCATTCGACTCCAGAACGCTGGCACGACAGGCAACCAGATCCAGGGTAATTTCATCGGCACCGACATCTCTGGCACTGCGGTGCTTGGTAATCTGCAAGATGGTGTCAGTATTCTGGGTGCCTCAGACAACCTCGTTGGCGGAAACCGGTTCGCAGGAGGTGGCTCACTAGGCCATGGCAATCTCATCAGCGGTAACCAATATCAGGGCATCCGGCTTCAGGACCCTGGCGCCACTAGGAATCAGGTGCAGGGCAACTTCATCGGCACCGATGTCTCTGGCACTGCTGCACTGGGTAATCTTGAGACTGGCATTCTCGTCACTTATGGAGCCTCGGACAACGTCATCGGGGGTAACAGGTTGATCGGAGATGATCCCCTGGGTCAGGGCAATCTCATCAGCGGCAACGGAAAGATGGGTATCCAGATTCAGAACGAAGATACTGATGACAACCAGGTGCAGGGCAACTTCATCGGCACCGATGTCTCCGGAACTGCTGCGCTCGGCAATTATTATGCTGGCATTGTGATTCTGGAGGGAGGCTCGAACAATCTCATTGGAGGGCAGTCCCTCAGCGATGGCAATCTCATCAGCGGTAATGGGACTGGCATCGTATTTGTGAATACGGGCGCCAGCAACAACCAAGTCCAAGGTAACTTCATTGGCACCGATGCTTCTGGCACGGAAGCCCTCGGCAATGTCGAGGATGGAATCACCCTTGTGGCTGGTGCTTCAAATAACCTCATCGGCGGGGACAGATTTACAGGGGATGGTCCCATGGGTCAGGGTAATCTCATTAGTGGTAACCAAGATGATGGCATCCAACTTCAGGATGCGGATACCACCGGCAATCAGGTACAGGGTAATTTCATTGGCACAGACGTGTCTGGTAGCGCAGCCCTCGGCAATCTTGACAGGGGCATTGTCGTCAACCTCGGAGCCTCGAACAACCTTATCGGGGGAGAGACACTCAGTCAGGGTAATTTGATCAGCAGCAACAAATATGATGGCATCCTGCTCCTAGACATAGACACCAGCAGCAACTGGGTGCAAGGCAACCGCATCGGCACCGATGTGTCGGGCACCGCAGCACTTGGCAATCTTGACGATGGGGTTGCCATCAGTTTGAGGGCATCAAACAATCTCATTGGTGGCAATACGATCGCGGCTGGCAATATCATTGCATTTAACCACGGCAATGGAGTTCGCGTAGACGGTGGTCAGACACTGGGCAACACCGTCAGTCATAACTCGATCCACGACAACGACGGCCTTGGCATTGAGAATATAAACGGCGGCAACACTGAGCTCTCTCCACCTACAATAATGGAGGTCATCACTGGCAGCGTATCTGGTCGGACTCAGCCCGGCTACATCGTTGAGGTCTTCTCAGATAACAATAGAGAGGGACGCTGGTTTGAGGGCAGTGTGACCGCCAACGGGAGTGGTGTGTTCACTCTGACTCACCCAGGCGTTTTTAGTGGCTTTAACCTCACCGCCACGGACATCGATGCTGATGGGAATACTAGCGAATTTTCAACATTCTTTCCAATAGGCCCGAGAGTATTTTTGCCACTCATTATGAAAGGCTCAGAATGAGTCAGTAAGGAGCAACGTCAGATGAGACGAATAGACGGCGCTCTGCTAGGACTAGGACTTACACTCATGTTCCTACTCCTGATCGGGCAAAGCGTTTCACGCACATCGGAGGTGAACTTGATCCATGTGCAGGTTGTCCGCGCCCAGGGCACACTAGTTGTAAACAGCGCGGCTGATGAGGGTACAGGCACCTTGCGCCAAGCTTTGCTGGATGCCCGGCCTGGGGACACGATTACCTTTGACCCCTCTCTCTTTCCCCCAAGCAATCCGATGACGATTTCTCTGGCTAATGCCTTACCAGCCATCATAACCGATGATCTGTCTATAGACGCAAGTGAGGCCGGGGTGATCCTGGACGGCAGCAGCTTGGCAACAGGGAACGGCTTAGATATAAGAGGGGCACAGAGGGTGTCTGTCCGTGGTCTCCAGATTCTGGATTTTCCTGGAGAGGGGATTTCTATCCATTCGGGTGCAACCCAGTCGATCATCGGCGGCGACAGATCTATAGGTAGTAATCCATTGGGCCAGGGCAATCTCATCAGTGGCAATGGGGGAAATGGGATCAGGATACAGGGCAACGGGACAATGAGCAACGTCATCCAGGGCAATCTCCTCGGGACCGATCTCTCTGGGACGGTTGCATATGGCAACGCCGATAATGGTGTAGAAATCTCCTCCCGGGCCACAATGAATATTATCGGAGGGTATGCATTTAATTCCGACTCGGGTAATATCATCAGTGGTAATCACTCGGCTGGGATAAGGATCGCTGGCGTCAGTACTATGAGCAACACTATCCAAGGGAATTACATCGGCACCGATATTAACGGTGAATACGCCGTGCCAAACAGCTCTGGCGTGGTGATTGTCTCAAGAGCAAGTCACAATACAATAGGAGGAAGCGACGTTGCGGCGCGCAACTTGATTAGCGGTAATGAGCAAACAGGAGTGCAAATCGAGGGTACCGGCACAATGACTAACACTGTGCTGGGGAACTACATCGGGACGAATCTCGATGGTGACAACGCTATTCCCAATGGGAACAGCGGCATAGCAATTGCCTTCAATGCGCAAGGTAATTTAATCGGCGGTCAAGTACCCGGCGCCACTAATCTCATCAGCGGTAATGAGGGGGACGGGATTGTCATTCAGGGTGGGGACACGATTCGTAACGGCGTGTTAAACAATATCATTGGGCTCAAAGCCTCGCGTATGGAAGTGCTGCCCAACACAGCAGCAGGCATAAGAATTGACTTTGGCGCTACCAACAACACAGTCGGTGACGGCACGCCAACAGGAGGCAATGTTATCGGCGGCAACGGGGGAAGTGGCATCGTCTTGGGAGAGAGCATCACCACAGGCAACATGGTTCGTGGGAATTATATAGGCACCAATCCCAGTGGTACTTTGCCTCTTGGCAACGGGGCGAAGGGAATAGAAATTCGCCTGAACGCCAATGGTAACGTCATCGACCACAATCTCATCCATTACAATGAAACGGAAGGTATCGGGATCAGCTCCGGCGCGACAGGTAACTATGTCCAGAATAATTCTGTACACTTCAACAAAAGTGGACTTCTAATTTCTGGATCCAATTCGACTGGCAATGCAATAAGCAGCAATTCGGTGCATGACAATGACGGCCTGGCTCTGCAATTGGTGCCGGGCAACACCCTGGATAACAACGACTTTTCTGGTAACCGCTTCAACTATGCCCAGGTCCAGGGCGGGAGCATCTCAGGCCAGGACGAGGCCTGGGCCGTGCAAGGTGACCTGGATACTTATCTGGTGGTTGGTGGAGATCTGACTGTCGCCCCTGGCCGGACCTGGACCCTGGCTCCCGGCGTTCAGGTGCAATTTGACTTCGGCCTTGGTGTCCAGGTCGGGGGGGCGCTGGTCGCCGAGGGTATAGAGGCGGAGCCCATCCGCTTGACCAGCGCCCAGCGCTTCGCCCCACCCATCTCCGGTGACTGGGATGGGCTGAGCTTCACGACCGGCAGCAGCGGTTCCTTGCGTTATGCCAGTGTGGAATTCGCCGCTACAGGGCTGACCCTCAGCGGCGGGGATGTTAGCGTCGTCTCCAGCACCGTCGCCGCCAGCCAGGAGGACGGCATCCAGGTTCAGGGCGGGAGCCTGACTTTGCAAGGCAACACTCTGGCCGGCAACGGCGGCCTGGGCCTCAACAACCAGGCTGGGGTCCCCATTGACGCCGCCGGGACCTGGTGGGGAGCAGCCGACGGCCCTAACGGCCAGGGCGACTGCGTCAGCGGAAACGTCATCATCTCCCCCTGGCGGACCGACCCCGAACCTAACGACACCTGGCAACAAGCGACCATCCTCAATCCTGGCAGCCATGCCTTCCCCATCACCTCACGGCGTGACATGGAATGGTTCCGCCTTCCTATGGGCAGCCGCAACGCCACGCTGACCGCTACCCTGGCGGCCCTACCCCACGACTACGAATTATTCCTCTTCAGCCAACTGGGGAGCGACTC
>CAYTNQ010000072.1:0-21217 GCA_964439175.1 uncultured Anaerolineales bacterium
GATAGGTCATGGCCACGGTTGGATCGAAGGTGGTGCGCTTCATCTCCAGCGGGTCAAAAACCAACTCCTGCATCAATTGTGTATAGAGTTGACCGCTGACCACCTGGGTGATGTAGCCGGCTATGCGGATAACCGGGGTTGCTGTAGGAGTACAGCTTGCCAGGCGGGGCCACGAAAGGATATGGGTGCATTCAAAATGGGTTGTAGGGACACCCCTTGCGGGTGTCCAGGGCAGGTGCAAAACCTGCCCCTACCAACCCATTTTGAACGCGCCCAAAGGATATCGGGGCACATCTTCCCGAACGTATTCTTCCAATCCGCCTGGAGCGCGGCGGCCAAAGCGTGTGTGGGAGGTGAGCAGCCCGGCCGTGTGGCTCAGGAGCCTGCGCAGTGTGATCTGTTCTGCGGCGACCTCCTGGCTGAACGAGAGCCAGGGAACATATGTTCTTCATTGATGTGGCTTATCGAACGTCTCAGACCTCGCTCGAATCCACCAGCCCATGGCGTAACGCCAGCACGGCGGCCTGGGTGCGGTCGGAGACCTCCAACTTGGTCAGGACCGCACTGACGTAGTTACGCACCGTTCCCTCGGTGAGGTGCAGCCGCTGGGCGATTTCGGCGTTGCTCAGACCGCGGGCCAGCAGGCGCAGCACGTCCAACTCCCGCTGGCTGAGCGCATCGGCGATGGTTGTATTCGAAGAGGTCGCCCTTTGCTGGGCGATGCGGCTGAACAGCTTGCCCGCCACGGCAGGATCGACGTGGGTTTCTCCTGCGGCGGTGCCCTTCACCGCCGCAATCAAAGCATCGCGCGGTGTCCCTTTGAGCAGGTAGCCTGCGGCACCGCTGCGGATGGCATCGAAGACCCACTCGTCGGCACCATAGGTGGTCAGCACGAGAACTTTCACCTGGGGATACGCATCGCTGATTTTGCGGGTGGCTTGAATACCGTTCATGCCCGGCATCTTCAGGTCCATCAGCACTACATCCGGGCGGGCATCGGGAATCTTTTCAAGCGCTTCGGCGCCATCGCAAGCAATCCCCACAACTTGAATACATGGATCGCTGCTCAAAATAGCCTCTAGCCCTTCGCAAACAATTCGCTGATCGTCGCAAATCAGAACGCGAATCATAGAGTCCCCCCCGCACTGCGAAGACGAATCGTGATCCCCTGTCCTACCTGACCCTCGACCTCCAGCGTGCCACCGATCAATTCCGCCCGTTCCCGCATACCCTTGATGCCAAGCTGGTAACTGGAGGTGATGGATTCCCCATCAAACCCAATCCCGTCATCGGACACTTCCAATGTCAACTGGTCTGAGCTGTACTTGAGAGACACACTGACTTGACTCGCATTGGCGTGTTTGATTACGTTTTCCAGCGCTTCCTGGGCCACCCGGTAATAGGCTTGCTTTACTTCCGGCGAGAGATCGTCGATGTGTCCAGGAAAGTCCAGTTGCAGGGACAGCCCCCCGCGAGCGGCGGCGTTTTCGGCCAGGCTGCGGATGGCAAGCGTCAGGCCCAGGTCTTCGAGAGGAGTTGCCAGCAGGTCCTGCAATGCCCGGCGCGTTTCGCTTAAACCAGCCCGCGTTGTGTCCAGCGCGTGCTCCAGCATAGCACTGGCTTTGGGCGGCATTGAGCCCCAGATGGTCGCGATAGCTTCCAACTGTACCACCAAACCGCTCAGCGTATGAGCCAGGGTGTCGTGCAACTCCCGTGCCAGGCGGTTGCGTTCGCGGCTGATGGTCAATTCCTCCAGGGCGGCTGCATAACGCACCAATTTTCGGTTGGCTTGAGCCAGTTCCCCTCGCTGCCTGCGTTGTTCAGCCACCAGGCTCGAAACGATGTACCCGATCAGCAGGAAAAGGAAGGAACGAACGACCAGTAAGCTTACTCTGGTGGGCAGGTCCGTTGTGTCCTGGTACAAGGGAGAGTCGGGGAGTACAAGTTCAAAGAAAGTGGTCGCCACGACAAAGAACACCACGTATTCGAATTCGTACTGCCAGGCAGTCAAGATCAAGGGAATCAGGAGAAAGGGGAAGACCAGCCAGAACTGAGGCAGACTCTCCGCCCCGTATAGTCTTGATAGATATGGGGCTTCGATGATGGGAATGGCGGTAGCGATAACCAGAGCGATAGGCAGGTGAATTCTACCCAGTTTGCGCTGAAGCCACGGCCAGCCGAGGAAGATGAGCAGGAAAGCGAGGTCGACCAGGAAAAGAATGACGTATGGGATTATGTCAATTCGAAAGGGGTATCTGTACCATATGAGATAGACGATGCCGCTTGACATCAGCACGCCCAAGCGCAAAGCGATGTACAACCTGAAAATATGTAAGAGGCCTGGTTCCAGCAATCGCCGCTTCATAATTGATATCTTAGCACACTACGCCAGGTTTGGAAATTGACAACTGTCATATACGCGTATGACTGCAATCATACCGCTGGCTACAGAATGATGACATACTTCACTACAACGCCGACCCCAAACCTGCTATAGTATGCTCCGGGGTCAATGGAGTTCAGATTTTCGAAGTGATAAGGGTACCTGCCAAGGAGTAGTAGAGGCTTGGATTGGAGACCAAGGAAGCGAGACAAGCCAGGATTGCCAGAAGAGCCCGTCGTCAAGCTGCGCGAGGTGGTCAAGACCTACCCCACCGCAGCCGGCGACTTCTTGGCGTTGAAAAAAATCACCGCAGACTTCCATCCGGGTGAGTTTGTGGCCATCATCGGCAAGTCCGGCGCAGGCAAATCCACCCTGGTTAACATGGTAACTGGCGTGGATCACCTGACGTCGGGCGAAGTGTGGGTGGGCGATACCCCGGTGCACGAGTTGGACGAGAACGAGATGGCCCTCTGGCGCGGGCGCAATGTCGGCGTTATCTATCAGAGCTTCGAATTGCTGCCAATGCTGTCCCTACTTGACAACGTGATGCTGCCCATGGATTTCTGTGGGCTCTACCAGGGCCGGCAGAGCCTTGAGCGAGCAGAGGCACTGCTCACTCAAGTTGGGCTGGCAGAGCATATGCACAAGTCGCCCACCCGGGTCTCCGGCGGCCAGCAGCAACGGGTAGCGATCGCTCGCGCCCTGGCCAATGACCCACCCATCATCGTCGCCGACGAGCCCACCGGCAACCTGGATACGGCCACGGCCGAGGATATCTTCCGGCTGTTTGAGGACCTGGTGGTGCAGGGAAAAACCGTCATTTTGGTGACGCACGATAACAGCCTGGCGACGCACGTCACGAGAGTGCTAAGGATCGCAGATGGAGAGATTGTGGGTGAGGAGAGCGTTTCGTGACCAGTCCGTTTGACCAGGATTCCAACACTTCCAATGACGCGCTGATCCAGATGCGCCAGATATCCAAGATTTTTGAGACCCCAGCCGGCGAATTCACAGCGCTGAAGGGAATCGACGCCGATTTTCGCGAAGGTGAGTTCGTCAGCATCGTCGGGAAGTCCGGCAGTGGCAAATCGACCCTGGTCAATATGGTCACCGGCATTGACCGCCCCACCTCGGGCGAGGTCAAGATCGGCGACGTGCATGTACATAGGCTGAGCGAAAGCGAAATGGCCAGGTGGCGCGGGCGGAACCTGGGCATTGTCTTCCAGTTCTATCAACTGCTGCCGATGCTCTCGCTGGTGGAGAACGTCATGCTGCCCATGGACTTTTGCGACATGTACGACGCCGGAGAGCGGGAACGGCGCGCCATAGAACTGCTCGATATGGTCAGGCTGGCGGACCAGGCGCATAAGATGCCCAACGCTGTCTCCGGCGGGCAGCAGCAAAGCGCGGCGATCGCTCGCGCGCTGGCCAATGATCCGCCCCTCATCATCGCCGACGAGCCCACCGGCAATCTCGACTCCCGGGCGGCGGGGATGGTTTTCCGTATCTTTGAGAATCTGGCCGAGCGGGGCAAGACCATCCTGATGGTGACCCACGACAGCGGCCTGGCCCGGCGCGCCTCGCGGACCTTGCTGCTTTCCGATGGCGAGATCATCAACGATCTGTATGCTTAGACCGCGCTGGCGCAAAGTATTGGCCGACCTGTGGGGCAACAAGGCCCGCACATTGCTGGTCGTCGCCTCGATTGCCGTGGGTGTCTTGGCCATCGGCGTCATCGCCGGCACCTACGCCATTCTGGCTGAGGATCTGAACACCAGCTACGCTTCGACCAACCCGGCCAACGTCTCCCTGCTGACCACACCCTTTGATCTCGATTTTGTAGATGCCGTCAGCCGTATGAATGGCGTTGCCGATGCGGAAGGTCGCCGCCAGGGCACAGTCCGGCTTCAGATTGGGCCGGATGCCTGGGACACGCTGACGCTGGTGGCCATTCCCGACTTCGGGGAGATGCGGATTCACAAGCTGCTACCGCAGCAAGCTGCAGTCGTCCCCGCCGACCAGGAGGTGATCCTGGAACGCAACACCCTGGCGGATCTGGATGCTGCTGTGGGCGATACCCTCACCATCGAGCTCCAGGATGGCACCCGCCGTCAGCTCCCGATTGTGGGCTCGGCTCTGGATCAGAACGACATCTATGGCATCATCTTGGGCGACAAGCGCGGCTACGTCACCTTCGACACGCTGGAATGGCTGGGCCAGCCGGCCAGCCTGGACCGTCTCTACGTCACCCTGGCTGGGCGGCCCAATGACCAGGCCCACATCCGGGAGGTGGCCCGCCAAGTGACCGATCGCCTGGAACGAAGCGGGCGGACTGTCTTTCAGACCCGAACTGCCCCCCAAAACGAGCATCCCCTGAGTTCGATCATCAAGGCGCTGCTGTTGGTGTTGATCATCATCGGCGTCCTGATCGTTTTCCTGAGCGGTTCGCTTATCGCCAACACTATGTCGGCCTTGCTCAATCAACATCTGCGCCAGATTGGGGTGATGAAACTCGTCGGCGCGCGCCGATTCCAGGTGGTTGGGATGTACGTATTGCTGATTATGAGCTTCGGCGCCGTCGCTCTGCTGGTTGCTATTCCCCTGGGAAGCATCGGGGCCCACGTCTTATCCCGTTTCGTTGCCAATATCGTCAACTTCGTGCCCCGGGACTTCCGGATTGTGCCCCTGGCTGTCGCCTTCCAGGTCGTGATTGCGCTGCTGGTGCCGCCCATCGCCGGGTTGCTCCCGGTACTCAAGGGATCGCGGACCACCGTGCGCGAGGCTATCAGTAGCACCGGTCTGGGCAACAGCGAGGGGCAAAAAGGATGGATTGATCGCCAACTGGAGCGCCTGCGCTTACTTTCCCGCCCGCTGCTGATCTCGATCCGAAATACTTTCCGCCACAAGGGACGGCTGGCCCTGACGCTGTTCACATTGGCCCTGGGGGGAGCTGTCTTTATCGCGGTCTTCAGTTCGCAGGCTGCCTTGAACCGGAAGGTGGAGCAGACCACGCGCTACTTTGGGGCAGACGTGAACCTGGATTTTGCCCAAAGCTACCGGGTGGAGAAGGTGACGCGAGAGGCCCTGACGGTCCCCGGCGTTGAGCGCGTCGAGGTGTGGACGGCGACCGGCGCTGAGATGCTGCACGCCGACGGCTCACCGCCTGACCCGGTGGCCATCATTGGACCGCCCGCCGACAGCGGGCTGGTCGAGCCCAAGCTGTTGGAGGGACGCTGGCTTTTGCCGGGGGACGAAAATGTCATTGTGGTGAACGAGGCCTTCTGGGACGATTATCCAAATCTCCAGGTCGGTGACAGCCTGTCACTCAAGATTGCCGGACGAGAGAGGGATTGGGTGGTGATCGGGATCTTCCAGTACACAGGCGTGGACGACCTGGTCGCTTACGCCAATTACAATTACCTGGCCAAAGTGCTCAAAGAAACCAATCGGGCTTCTGCCTATCGCATCATCACCAACGAGCACAGCCTGGATTTCCAGGAGCAGGTCAGCCAGCAGTTGGATGCCCACTTTCGAGCGCAGGGCTTCAAGGTCAGCCAGGCAGAGGCAGGCAAGGCGCATGCGGCATCGGTCACCGGACTGTTGGGCATCATTACCGTTGTTCTGCTGGTGATGGCGCTGATGACGGCCCTGGTGGGCAGCATCGGGCTGACCGGCACCATGAGCATGAACGTGATGGAGCGCACCCGCGAGATCGGCGTGATGCGGGCCATCGGTGCCCACAATCAGATCATCGCTAAGTTGGTCATCGTCGAGGGGCTGATCATTGGCTTAATCAGCTTTGCGCTGGGAGCTATCCTTTCCTTGCCCATCAGCTTCTTGCTATCCAACACCATCAGCATGACTATCTTCAATGCCCCGGCGGAGTTCACCTTTGCCGTTCAGGGCTTCCTCACCTGGTTGGGGATGGTGGTCTGCCTGTCGTTGTTGGCCAGTTTGTTGCCAGCCCGCAGTGCGTCACGGCTGACGATTCGGGAAGTGCTCGCCTACGAGTAGCCGTCCCGCCCTGGCTCTCCAAACAAATCCGCTTGCGGAAGGGGGTGGTCAGACATCTCGGCCAATCACTGCCGAAATGCAATGCCCTCGGCTCCTCGATTTGCCGTCATTCTTGAGCAGGACAATGAGGATTGGGTACCAGGTAGGGTAGCGGTATACTTGGCGCAAGTCTTCCATCAGAAACATACGATTGCTCTATTTGGTACTCTCTGTCTATTGATTCCTAGCCAATCCTCGTTTACTATGGACGCGTGAATTATCGTGAAAGTCCGCTCAAAGCCGACAATAGCCTTAGCAGTATTGTAGGTAGGCTCTTTTGAGCACATCGTAAGGGCTGAGTTCTAGGAGCAATACTTTTCAAATAACCCAATACCAGGCGCGTAGCGGCAACCCTTCCCCAGAGGGGACCTATCGGTGCGGTTGCCTGACCTAGGGTAGGGGCAAGCCCTACCCCTACAAGAGGGCTTATTTGAACGGTATTGGTTCTAGGAGGCCCAGATCCTAGATAACTGAATATCTCATAAAGGGTCAAGCTAACTGTTCCTACTTCACCTTTAAGGTGAGGGTAGTGTAAGTACAAATAGTAAAGGCCCGGCTTTCCATCTATGGATGGGAGCCGGGCCTTTTTTTGTTTAGCAAGGAAGGGTAAAGCTATGAAATCTCACGCGATAACTCCCAGAATGTGTCTCCACGTACTTTTGCTGTCAGTGCTGTGGCTGACTACATTGACAACTCCAGCCGCTTCAGCCTCCAGCACAATTTATTACGAAGAAAATGCAAAGGGCCAAATGCCTGCGTCAAGTACTGGCAACGTTTATGAGCTTCCCAATCCGGGAAATCATCAGGACATTCAGCCCTTACTTCAAGCTGCTGTAGATTCTGCTTCAAACGGCGATACCATTGTTCTACCGGCCGGAGAATTTTACGTAGATAAGCAGGTGTATATAAGTAAATTTGTTTCAATTAGGGGGCAAGGGAAGGGTGAAGGCGGAACCATGCTATATAGGAGGGAAAGTCTGCCGGACGAAACGCTTGATCAGTGGGAGTATGAGACAATACTTAATTATGACTGCGATTCGGATACGCCAAGCGATATTGTGATCTCCGACATCTACTTCAAAGGTAAAAGGCCTGCTTTAGTGTTAGGTGATGGGGGATCTGAGGTGAATGACCAAGCCATAAAATTACACAAATGCATAGGTTTTGTCATCACTAATGACAAGTTTGAACATTTCGGCGGTACCGCAATTTCGGTCAGGCATAGTAATACCAAAGCAAGCGGTCTGATATACGACAATGTGTTTATCGAAAATATTAAAAAAAGCACCAAATATTCCTGGGGAACTACAGTGGGTTATGGAGTGGTCGTCTGGGCAGATGGTCAAACTTGGATGGATAGTCCCCAATTCGGTACTGATAATTTTATCTTTATAGAGGACAATTACTTCAGAAGACATAGGCACGCTGTAGCTGCAGGCAGTGGCGGTTTATATGTGTTTCGTCATAACGAAGTCGTGGATAATTATCCGTACCAGGCCGTTGACGCTCACGGAGCTGGTTACGGCAATTCACTTAGCACAAGAGCTTATGAGATATATGACAATAACATCTACAATACTGTCTACGAGGACGGAACGCTAATTGGCGATAACTCTAACTGTGACAATTTTACCTGGGCGGCCATAATCTTAAGAGGGGGAGAGGGATTAGTTTATGATAATCAAATAGAGGGGTTTAAACATGGAGTGCAGATCATTACTGAAAAAACAATTCATCGGGATAATGATGATATCTATCCAGAAGACTATCAAATGGGGTATGGAAGTGGTAAGAGCTTAGGGCCAAATCACTCAGGCGTTAATTTGCCTCAAAGTGACGGAGACATATTCATTTGGGGTAACCAAGAAACCAACCGTTATCCAAGTTGTCATTTAAATGTTTTTCGAAACGCCGGCTCCAATGTATTGCTTCAAGAACATCGAGACTTTCATCTTAATATCTCAAAACCAGGTTATTCTCCCTATACCTACCCCCATCCTTTAAGGAGACTTTATTCCTCTTACCCTATCCCTACAGCGGTCCCGACCAATACGCCAACGTCAACACCGACCGCCACACCGACCATGCCGCCAACCAGCACACCGACGTACACACCAACACCAACGGCTACACTAACGCCGACCAATATACCTACGCCGACAGATACACCGTTCCCAACCTACACGCCGACTCTTACACCCACCAATACCCCCACTCCGACGAGTACACCTATGCCATTGCCCACTGATACTCCTGTCCCGACCGATACAGCTACACCCATACCGACCAACACGCCTACGCCGACAGATATACCGGTCCCAACTTACACGCCGACTCTCACGTCCACCAATACACCCACTCCGACGAGTACACCTATGCCATTACCCACCGATACTCTTGTCCCGACCAATACGACTACGCCGACATTATATACACCTACACCGACGGATGAGCCGACCCCGAGCTATAGGCCCACTTTGCCACGTACTGTTCAAAGGCGAGTCCAGATCTTCTTACCTATTATTTATGGGCAAAAATAGCTTGCCATGGAGCAGGGTGATGCCTCTCTGATCGTTTACATCACTTCACGAGTCGCATACTTGAGCGCAATAGAGCCTACGTTTAGAACGTGGGCTCTCTAACTTTTTTCTAATTATTTTCCTAGCAACTTCTAAGCCAAAGAGTGTATGATTGGCCTAGTACCCCATCACAGAGATTATGATGTACCAAGGCCACGCCTATGGCGGCCGAATCGGGTCTATCAAGTTCACTTTGATGGGGCACTAGTCAGAGTTCGGCGTAAAGGCGTATCGCGGCTGGTATAGAGAGCGCCTGGATGTGTTGCCCCCTACCGCTGTCCTGGTTTGGGCTCGGGCACAGTGGCAATCCCTCTGTATGATATTGGATAAAGGCGATTCGCGTAGACGATTAAGCCGGGGGAAAATGACAGTCAGTCATCAGGAACGACGATGTTAAATGAGCAAGTTGAGTGCCCTATTGTTGTGGGTGTCGCCGGGGGAACAGGATCGGGGAAAACCACCATTGTTAGAGAGATCTTAAAGGGGCTTAACTCTGACAGTGTGTTGCTGATTCAACACGATGCGTATTATAGAGATCGCAGTCACTTACCAAGTGAAGATCGCGCTAATATTAATTATGATCACCCTGACGCGCTTGAGACTTCACTTTTAATAGAACATTTGGAGCAATTATTAGCGGGCCAGGTAGTAGAAATTC
The DNA here is from genome assembly GCA_964439175.1 of uncultured Anaerolineales bacterium. GTDB lineage: Bacteria > Chloroflexota > Anaerolineae > 4572-78 > NAK82 > CAYTNQ01. The sequence goes on from CAYTNQ010000072.1 coordinate 9,674, forward strand.
CTATCTATGATTTTGTTACGCATACCAGGAAGCCGGAACATCATCGAGTTGAAGCTCGTAAAGTCATTGTTGTTGAGGGAATATTGATCCTGGCAGATCCCAATTTGCGAAAGCTGTTCGATATTAAGATCTTTGTTGATACTGATGCCGATATTCGTTTTATTCGCCGCCTGGAGCGAGATATCGCCGAGCGAGGCAGGACACGAGAATCTGTTGTTGCTCAGTACCTGCAGACGGTACGTCCGATGCATCTCGAGTTTGTTGAGCCAAGTAAACGGTACGCTGATGTGATCGTGCCGGAAGGTGGCTACAACTCAGTTGCTGTGGACATGATCATTACGAAAATAAAATCGGTGATTGAAGGTTGACGGAAGGTGTTCTCTTCCCTGGCGAAATTCAGGTGTTTCTAAATCAGAGGAGATAGACAGTGGAACTTAGAAATTACATTCGGGTGATATTGAGAGGGTGGTGGCTCGTTTTATCAGCCCTCTTAATCTCTGTAGCCTCTGGTCTGGTGTTCACTTATAGCCAAACTCCGATTTATCGCAGCACAGCGACTTTTGTCGTCAGCCCTAGCTCATCTCTTGGTGAATTTAACGAGGTCATGAGAAGTCTAGATTCATTGAGCAAACGAGATGGAGTGATGGCGACTTACGTCGAGATTGCCCAAAGCAAAACCATTTTAAATGCCGTTTACAAGGAAATAGGGCTCACATCAGCTCAATTAGAAAACCTCGACGTAAGCAGTGAACTCATCCCCTCGACAAACGTCATCAAGATTAGCGTCGAAAGCGATGATCCATTGATCGCCAAAAACGTTGCCAACCTGGTGGGGCAGAAGAGCATCGAGTATGTCGGAAATCTCTATGAAGCTTACGATATGAAGCCTCTCGACCCGGCCTATACACCCAAGTCGCCTTCGAAGCCACAGAACGTAGAAAATCTCTTGGTGGCTGCCATTTTAGGCTTGTCGGTGGGAGTCGGGTCGGCGTTTCTGCTGGAGAATCTGCGTTCGTCGGGCAAGGTAATTGCTAGCGTTAACATTATAGATGGTGACACGGGTATTTACAATCGATACTATTTTTTGCAGAGGCTTGGCGAGGAGTTGAGTCGAGTGAAGCGGAGCCATAGTCCCTTGTCTCTGGCATTGATGAACGTTGAGCGCCTTGACGCGATCGGCGATATGCGCCTGCCACACTTGAGGAACGAGGCCCTGCGACGGGCAGCCCTCTTTCTGAAACAGTATATGCGTGGAGAAGATCTGATCGCTCGTTTTGAGGGCGATAAACTCGCCTTGCTCCTGCCCGACACGCCCGGCTTAGATGCGAAGCAGATTCTAGAGTACTTACAGACCAGGCTTGCGTGGAACATCTTTGATCTGGAGGAGAGCGGGATAAAGCTCAATTTAACGGCTATCTCCGGCGTTGCTACATACTATTACAATGGTACTGGTCGTGATGAGCTTATTAGTAATGCGGAAAAGGCTTTGCGTCGAGCTAGTAACGACGACTATAGCAAGGTCTGCCTTTTTACCGATGACAGCGATGGTACAGCAGACGAAGAAATGGATATTGACCTGTATGAGCCGACGAATGAGGAGTAAAATGGACGAGCCCCCCTGCCCCGCGTGGTTAACAAAGGCAGCATATATATTGCTTCTGTTTCTCTCGGTAGGAATTATCGGATGGGCAGTTCCCATAGACTCTAGGGCGAGCAATGAAGGACAGCTTACAGATGGTTTTAGCGGATCCTCACTTCAAGTAACTGCCACGCCTACTTTGACTGTCACACCTACTATTTCAGCGACGATCACACCTGTGCCATCTTTGACGCAGACTTCTCTTGGCTTTCAGGTTACCTTTGAAGAGCTTGGGTATGGCGAAGAGATTCTGGAAAGCCCGTGGGGTAGCACTCAATATTCATTCAGGTTGCCAGATAATTGGTTGGTGGAAGACAGCAGCTATTTTGAACTGGAATACAGTTACTTCTTTACCAATCTGGGAAGAAAGAGTGAAAACGAACCAGAACTCGCTTTCTTTGGTGAGATGACGATTTATGTTGACAATCGGTTGCTGCAAACCTATTCACTGGACCAGCCCAATCTGGAACATGTTCGCCTGCGAGTGGATTTCCCCCCCGAACTTTTCAATGAACGCCCTGGGGCGTCGCATCAAATTCGCGTTGTTCTAGACGCTTCACCTGCGTGCGATTTATTGCATGAAGCAAAATTGGTCATACATCCTGAGTCTACCCTCTTTTTGGACTACAGTCTGTTTCCTCCCAATCTCGATCTGGCTGATTACCCCCGCCCTTTTTACCAGCGGTCTTTTGAACCGGACCAGGTGCGTTTTGTCTTGCCTGCCCATCCCTCTGAATCAGAGTTGCATGCAGCGTCCGTTGTCGCTGCCGGACTGGGCGATATGACCAACGATAGAATGGTAATCAGTACCACCACTGACGTGGACTGGCTAGAAATGGTGAGCGCTGGCCAGGCTGGTTCTGAGCATCTGCTAGTAATTGGTCAGCCCACCCGTAATCAATTGGTTACATGGCTTAACGACAATGTTACCTTGCCTGTGTCATTACAACGTAGACAGATGGGCCTTAGCTCACGTGGCCCGGCCTCTGTCATTCCTGGCAATACTTTCAGCTACACGATAACCGTTACAAACACGACCCCTGTTGCTGCCCCCTCCCTTTCGCTTATGGATAGAATGCCCTATCACGTCAACTTATTGGATTGTCGCCCTGTATGTACCGAGGTCAGCAGGCGTGAGATTTCCTGGGCGCTGGATACTTTGTCTCCGGGTGAGGTTGTTTCCTTTTCTCTGACGCTTCGGCTTACCGACACGATACAGCCTTCCGCGCAAACCCCTTTGCTGGAAAACATGGTCGTATTGGCCGACGAGACGGCCGTGCCCCTAAACATCAGTTCCTTGACTACTGCCTTAGGCCACGGGTCTGCGGAAGAAGAGTTCGTAGTTTCCTCAAGCCAAGAGGAGTATTTCTTCATGCAGAATGGGCAACCTGTGCCCGAGACAGATGGTATCCTTCAAGAAATCACGTCGTTCTGGGATCCTCAGAAAGTCATTTTGTTGGTGACTGGCCTCAACGAGGATGCCATTTACAAAGCCAGCCGGGCTTTGGACCCGGGGATCGCCTTTCCGGACATGAAAGGCCCGGCGGCTCTGATACGCGAGGTGCATCCTTCGCCACCGACCACCAAAACCTTGGCGGCCGACCTCACACTGGCCGACTTGGGATATTCGGATCAGGTGGTCTATGGCATTTATCGTCAGGAACTTAATTACTGGTTTCCTTTGCCTTTGGGCTGGCAGCTTACTGACAATGCATACTTGCGCTTGTTGTTCGCTCATTCCGAAGCTATCAACGAGCAGAATTCAGTTTTGACCGTTTTCTTTAATGATACTCCAGTGGCCACTACGCTCCTCGACCATGAAAACAGCACTGAAGGAAGCTTACGGGTTAATCTTCCAAACTCCAAAATCCGGCGGGCAACCAACAACAAAATTTCCATCCAAGTTTCAATGCAGGCCGATAGAGACGAATGTGAGGCGATAGATATCAGGCAGTTCTGGGTGAGCATTTCCCAGGATTCTCTACTGCATCTGGATCACCAGGTGCAAAACGACAACATTTTGGATCTGGACTATTTCCCCCTCCCTTTTAGTGCTCAGTCCGACTTGGGCAATGTACTTTTTGTTCTCCCCTATGTCCCCACATCACTTGAGCAAGAATCGCTATTGCAGTTGGCAGCCGCCTTAGGTAATGCTGCAAGTGGGCCTGGATTCAATCCAGTCGTTTCCTTTGGGGGGGGATGGGAGGCCAATGTGCTGAATGGCTATCACATCATTGCCATCGGTCGCCCTTCTACCAACCCTTTTGTCCAGCGGATCAGCTCTCTGTTGCCTCAGCCTTTTGTACCCGGCACTGATGAAATAGAGCAACAAATCGGTGAGATAATCTTAAGGCTGTCGCCTGACACCCCTCTGGGCTATATCCAGGAGATCCCGTCGCCCTGGAATGAGCATCAAGCTCTTCTGGTGGTTACTGGTACAACAAATGAAGGGTTGACTTGGGCGATTGATACGCTGCTTCGGCAACCCTGGCGACTGAAGGGAAACCTGGCTATGATCCGCCAGGGAGAAGAAGGAACTGAAGTTGAAGCCATTGATACCCGTAGTCTGACCCCCAACGAGCTGACCTCAGCGATGACCACAGCAGTGCCGGAATTGACGCCGGTAGCTACCATTACTCCTACCTCCACCTCCACGCCGCAATCTGTGGCGGATAGTCAAGAAGTCCCTGCTCGATTCACGCCTTCTCTTAACACGGGACCGGCAGCGGGTAAGGGCGGTCTGCCGACTTGGGTGATGGTTTTTGCCGGAATTACGGTAGCGGTTGTTGTGGCCATCTTGGGTGGGGTAATATGGCAGCTCAGACAGCAGAGAGAGTAGTAGAGCATGCTGACACATAACTTGTCGTTCAGATTCAAGGCTCTCCTCAAAACGAGGCGCTATCATCTTGAATCAACACGGGTGGGACTACAGCGCTTGGCTGTGCCGGCGCTAGCGATAGGCACCCTTGCCTTAGGAGCCGGGGCTGGTGTCTTGGCATCACAGCTCCACGCAAAGATAGCACAGGTTGCACTTGGAGGAATAGCGCTTGCCTTGATTTCTCTCTCCAAGCCCGAATTTATGATTCTGCTCATGGTCGCTCTCAGTTCGACTGTAGTCGATCCTAAGACGCTACCAGGCGTCTACAGACTCACGGCCGTCGAACTATGTCTGTTTATTCTCTTCGGAGTCCTGGCGGCCAGGATCTTATCAAACAAGGGAAAAGAGGGCTTTCTGCGCACACCCCTTGACTGGCCCGTTTTACTCTTTCTGGTAGCAGGCACCATATCGTTGTTCAACGCCAAGTACAATCTTGAGACCTACAATGATAAATCTTTCCGTATTTGGCGGCTGTTTTTCGATTACATGGTATTCTTTGCGGTCACTAATTTTATCAAAACGCGGCGGCAATTGATGACCTTGGTGGGTGGTATGCTGATTATGGCGACGATTGTTGCCGGTTTTATGATAGCGCAGCAAGCCGTGGGGCCGTCGGCCGTTATCATACCGGGGCATGAGACAGTCGGGACAGCTACGGTGTTCAAGCAAGATTTTAGTGGTGTAGCGCGGATTTCGATATCGGGCTCGGCTATAGTTTACATAATGGTCATGCCAGCATTTGTGTTGCACACTATGGCTGGGCAGCTAAAAACACGCAAGTGGTTTTCGTTTATCCCAGTCGTGCTCTTACCAGTGGCTATAGCGTTTACGTTTGACAGGAATATGTGGATAGGTGCGACGTTGGCCGCTGCTATTTTTGTCCTCGTTGCCCAAACAGAAAGCAAAAAACTTGTTTTCCTGCTAGTGATACTAGCCATTCTGGCTTCCCTTCTTATTCCTCTGGCAAGCGTATATTATCCCAGGATTGATAGCATTATTGAAGCTCTCTCTGCCCGAGTAAATTCTCTTTTCACTGGTGACGAACTCTTATATGACGCATCAACCCAATGGCGCCTCACAGAAAACAAGCTGGCTATACCCAAAATTAAAGAGTATCCTATCCTGGGCATGGGCCTTGGAGCCGAGTATCGCCCCCTAATCCGGTATAATGATAATCTCACCCATTTCATTCACAACGCCTATCTTTTCCTCTTGGTAGATGCAGGAATCATAGGCTTTCTGCCGTTCTTATGGTTTTCCATCGCTTATCTAATCAGAGGGTTCTCCTCATGGTATAAGCTTCATGACCCTTTTTTGAGGATGCTCATACTTAGCTTCACTGTAGCCTATGTTTCTGTGCTGTCCTCCAGTATGACCTCACCCCGGTTGTTAGAATCAGCGTTTACCTTGCCTATCGGCGTAGTGTTAGGAGTCAATGAAGTTGCCATAAGATTGGGACAGCAATCTTCCGGTGACATCTAATCATTACCGATCTAATGCATCGGAGGAACTTAATGCCTAAGGTCATTGATATGCTCAATCGTAGTGCTCTACAAAGCTCATCTCCAGTTTCCCAAATTCCAATTGCGGTTATTCGTCCTGCCCGAGGCTGGGTCGGCTTAAACCTGCGTGATCTGTGGGAATATCGCGAATTGCTCTACTTTCTCACGTGGCGTGACATCAAGGTGCGTTACAAGCAGACGGTACTGGGCGCGGCCTGGGCCATTATCCAGCCCTTTTCCACTATGGTGATCTTTAGTCTGTTTTTTGGTAGGCTGGGCAAGATACCCTCAGACGGTATCCCTTATCCTATCTTCAGCTATGTAGCTCTGGTGCCCTGGACCTTCTTCGCCAACGGACTAAGCCAGTCGTCCACCAGCCTCGTGGCGAGTGCAAATTTGATCAAGAAAGTCTATTTCCCGCGCCTGGTGGTGCCAATATCAAGCGTGATCTCTGGCGCCGTGGATTTTGTGCTGGCCTTCGTCGTTCTGTTGGGTATGATGTTCTACTATGGTATTGTGCCTACGTGGAATGTGTTCTTGTTGCCGCTGCTTTTTCTGCTGGCCCTGATAACTGCCCTGGGTGTAGGTCTTTGGCTCACAGCGATGAACGTGCAGTTTCGCGACGTGCGCTACGCCGTACCTTTCCTGGTACAGGCCTGGATGTTCACTACGCCGATCGCCTATCCCAGCAGTCTGTTGGACGAGCCGTGGCGCACCTTGTATGGCCTCAACCCCATGGCTGGCGTGGTTGAAGGTTTCCGCTGGGCGTTGCTGGGAACAGAGACAGCGCCCGGCCCGATTATCCTCGTTTCCACGTTTGTGGCTATAGGGCTACTGGTGAGTGGGCTTTTTTACTTTCAACGAATGGAGGAGACATTTGCAGATCTGGTGTAACGTGCAATCATCCAAGGTCCATCAGGGGAGCAGGTATGAGTAATCTGACCATTCGTGTCGAAAATTTGAGCAAGCAGTACCGTATTAGCGGCCCGCAGGAGCGTTACAAGACGCTCCGAGAGTCGCTGGCTGAAGCAGTGGAGGCTCCCTTCCGCCGTCTAGCCTCGGTTGCTCGTGGCCATTCGTCCGCCATTTCCAATGAAACCATCTGGGCGTTGAAAGACGTCTCATTTGAAATACGGCGTGGAGAAGCGGTCGGTATCATTGGGCATAACGGAGCAGGAAAGACAACACTCCTCAAGATCCTCTCCCGTATCACCAAGCCAACTCACGGATACGCCGAAATCCGCGGCCGGGTAGGCTCCTTACTGGAGGTGGGGACCGGCTTCCATCTTGAACTGACAGGGCGAGAGAATATCTATTTGAACGGTGCCATTCTGGGAATGAAGCGGGCGGAAATTGAGCGCAAGTTCGACGAGATCGTGGCCTTTGCCGAGATGGAAAAGTTCATAGATACACCCGTCAAGCACTATTCCAGCGGAATGGGGGTGCGCCTGGCCTTCGCTGTGGCTGCCCATCTGGAACCGGAGGTCTTGCTGGTGGATGAAGTGCTCGCGGTGGGGGATATCAACTTCCAAAAGAAATGTCTTGGCAAGATGGGCAGCGTGACCAGAGAAGAAGGCCGCACAGTGCTGTTTGTGAGCCATAATATGGCAGCCGTTTTGAGTCTATGTGATACTGGCATCTTGCTGAAGAACGGAAGCGTATACTACATAGGAGCAGCCTCAGATGCCGTTCGCCAGTATCTGGCGACACTCGATCAACGGACAGATGTCTCTCTTGGTGAGCGTACCGACAGAGAGGGCAGTGGGCTGGTTCGGGTAGTTTCATGCAAAATAAGCCACGAGCCGTCAGGGGACCCTGTAGCGGACTTTATGCTGGGAGATGAAGCGTATATCGTACTTACGGTCGGTGCACTTGAACCTGTCCAGGTCTTTGTGGGAATCCAGATTATGGATGCCTGGGGACGATTGGTATTCGCCTTTAATAGCCGTGAAGGTGGCTATGCTCCACAGCTCAGCCGCGGAGAGTCAGATATAATCCTGCATATCCCATACGTGCCTTTCTTGGAGGGCGAGTACACCTTAGGTGCGACCATTCATAGCATAGACCGTAAGCCCTATGACAAGATTGAGAAGGTTGGCTCGTTTGTAATGCACCCGAAGGATATATACCGCAGCGGCGTGCCATTTACCTCAAGACATGGGGTTGTTTTTATAGACCACAGTTGGAGAAATGGTAGCGAGTGAGCAATGGACAGGATAAGGCGTCTTCCTAATGCGCTTGTCGTTGGCGCACAAAAATCAGGTACTACATCTTTGTTCTATTATCTTAGGCAGCATCCGGATATTTTTCTCCCAGTTCGGAAAGAGCTTCACTACTTTTCATATGACTTGCTCTGGCAGAATGTAAATGGGCCTGGTGACAGCGAGGCTTTAATGAAACTTTATTTGGCGAAAGCAATGTGAAGATTATTTTGACAGATGACCTGGCCCGAAAGCCTCATGAAGCTATGCGTGAGTTGTTTGAATTTCTGGAAGTAGATGTGGATTATCGTCCTGATATGTCAGTGATCCATAATAGGTCGGGCTTGCCAAGATCGCAGTTAGTAGCTGATTTCCTTGCCAGGCCAAGTAAGTTAAGAACCATTGCCCAGATGCTCATCGCAAAACCTATTCGGACTTCTATCCGTAAAGCTTTGGTAAATGCAAATTTAAATAAAGGCAAGCTAGACAGTAAATCGAGAGAATACTTAATACCCTACTTCCGTGACGATGTCGCGGAAGTGGAGAAAATCATTGGGCGACGAACTGGCTGGATGAACTAAGCAAACACACTTGGACATCGCAGACATAGTGGCAGGCGAACAGGTAGCTGCCTACTTAATTCATCCTATGACGTAACTACTCAGCTACCCTTGCGAAGGTTGCGAATAACTTTGCTCACAGGGCAATTTTCGGTAGGCCAAGGCACTTTCGCTCTAAAATTCTTACCAAACCTTCGCAAGGGTTATCTGGCCTGAGTAGTAACCCTATGACAATGGTGTGTGGCTCCGACAGTTGACTGGCGGTGAGATATAGTCTCTGCTGTAAGGCAAGTGATTGTATGGATCTCTCAATCATAATCGTCAATTGGAACATATGTGAATTGCTGAGACATTGCCTGGCCTCCGTTGCAGCCAATCGAGGCGACTTGTCGCTAGAGGTAATAGTGGTAGATAACGCCTCATCAGACGATAGCGTGTCGATGGTGAGGCAGGAATTCCCCCTGGTACGCCTTATCGCCAGTCGGGAAAATCTGGGTTACACTGGTGGCAACAACCTGGGTGCCAGAGAAGCCAGGGGGCGCTACTTGTTAATCCTTAATCCCGACACCGAGATCGTTGGGGATGCCTTGAACAAAATGGTTGCATACCTCGATGAACACCCAACGGTTGGCGCGCTGGGACCGCAGTTGCTCAATCCTGATGGTTCGATTCAGCCTTCCCGGCGCCGGTTTCCTCAGATAGCAACAGCTTTTTTTCAGGGCACGCCCTTCAGTTGGCGCTGGTTTCGCGACAGTAATAGATTCGCACGAATACACTGTATGGCTGACTACGCCGATGACCAGGTCCAGCCCGTGGATTGGCTAGTGGGAGCGGCACTCATGATACGGCGCGAGACTTGGCAAGAGGTTGGTTCGTTCGATGATCAGTTCTTTATGTATTCAGAGGAAGTTGATTGGTGTCACCGGTGTCGGGATGCAGGATGGGAAGTTTACTATTTGCCGACGGCTCAGATCATCCACGATGAACATAAATCTTCCAGCTTAGTTCCAGTTATGTCACGAGTTCGTTTTCACCGCAGCAGAGTTCGTTACTTCCGGAAATATTTCGGCGTAGGATGGGGCACCATTATTCGCCTCTTCTTTCTTATGAACTATGCCTGGCTCCTAGTCGAAGAGATGGCTAAGTGGGCCATTGGTCGCCGCCACGAGGTACGACGTCAACGTATTAGTGATTATTGGTTTGCTTTGAGATCGGGTCTTCGATAGAGATTTGCAGGCGTGAGCGGAGGCCGAGATGCACAAGGTGTTAATAGTTGCCTACACCTTTCCTCCTATGGGAGGCTCGGGTGTGCAGCGGACGGTGAAATTCGCCAAGTACCTACCCGAGTTTGGATGGCAGCCTGTGATTCTGACCGTGAGCAATCCACCTTTGCGTGAAGCAGACGCTTCACTGCTGGAGGAGTTGCCGAACGATTTACCTGTATACCGAACCCCTGATGTTAACTTTCCCTACCTTCTGAGGCGGATTGCCAGAGGCCTTGGACTTATTTCGCCGAATGGCCAAAACTCGCAAAAGACTGGGCCTGCTTTTCCGCAACCGTCGTCTGGTGCCAAGAGCAAATTGCGTACAACCTTGTCGCGCTTTGCAGATGTCTGGCTGCAGATTCCTGACCAGTTTATCTACTGGCTCCCTGGTGCTTTGTGGGTAGGATTGAAAGTTGTCAAACAGTGCGACGTCATTTATTCGACCTCTGATCCATTCACCGACCATCTGGTCGCCTGCTTCCTGCATAAGTTGTCTGGTAAGCCATGGGTCGCTGACTTTAGGGATCCCTGGACGCAATACGTGGTCTATCAGCGCTGGTCGTCAAGATTACGCTCTTGGGTAGATGGTTTCTTCGAAAAGTACTTGCTGAAGATCCCCAATGTGGTCAGCGTGACTTGCGTCGCAACAGCAAAGAGTTTCCAGAAGTTATACCCTTCTCTACCGAAAGACAAGTTTGTTGAAATTACGAACGGATTTGATGCTGAGGACTTTGATCGACCAATTTGCTCGTATTTTGATAAATTCACGATTGCCTACACGGGTCGGTTTCATGGCAAGAAGAACACTTCCCGTTCCTTTCTCCAGGCGTTAGGAGAGCTATGCCGCGAACGGCCTGAGTTGGCTTCTGAAATTCAAGTTGTCTTTGCTGGAATGTTTGAAGAGCAAAACTATGGTTTGTTAAAACAGTGGGATCTTGAAGGGATGGTCAAGTCATTAGGGTATGTGCCACATTATAAAAGTATAGAATTGCTGCTTAAATCTCATGTTTTGTTGTTGACCCTCAATGATGAGCCGGGAGTGAACCTGACTTACCCTGGCAAGCTGTTTGAGTACCTGGCGGCCAGAAAAACCATTCTAGCCGTGGTACCTGAAGGGGCTACAGCGGATCTGATCCAAAACATGAGGGCAGGGCTGGTAATACCACTTGTTGATATCGAGGCTATAAAGAAAGCCGTTCTCGATCTATACAATCAGTATAAGCAGGGGGGTATACCGTCTAGAACCTATGACGACCTACACAACTTTGAGCGGCGGGCGCTTACTGAGCGCCTGGCGCGATGCTTAGATGGCTTGTTACGGGATCGGGCGATGATGCTGTGAAGAAATGTACAATTCCTTTTGCTATTGATTGTGTGTCTGGGTACGGGTTTGCGGGTTTATGAGTTGGGCGGTAAAAGTTTTATAGCTTGACGAAGGTTCGAGAGTATCTTCTCAATAAGTAGGGGTAGCTGTCCAACAAGTTGCGACATTTCCCAAT
>CAYTNQ010000073.1:0-21044 GCA_964439175.1 uncultured Anaerolineales bacterium
TCAAGTGCCGGGCACCTTTGATCACGCAACTTCTTGAGATGTGGGTAATCACCAACTGTTGTTGCAATTGCGACAATCATGCTCTAATATTAATATCCGATTTAGTTCCGGAAAGTCTAAGGAGGATACCCAAAATGGCCAGTATAAAAGATATCAAAATGACCCCCTTTCGCAACCGTTTGATTGGGGGTATGCCAAGGATTGGCATTCGGCCTACCATTGATGGACGATTGGGAGGAGTGCGTGAATCTCTGGAAGAACAAACGATGAATATGGCCGAATCTGTGGCCAAATTGTTATCCGAAAACTTGCGACACCCCAACGGCCTGCCGGTAGAGTGTGTCATCGCCGACACTTGCATCGGCGGGGTAGCTGAAGCCGCTCAGGCCGCCGAGAAATTCGCTAGAGAAGGAGTTGGCGTGTCCATAACCGTCACGCCCTGTTGGTGCTACGGTTCCGAGACGATGGATATGGATCCCTATATCCCCAAGGCGGTATGGGGCTTCAACGGCACCGAGCGCCCGGGCGCGGTTTACCTGGCAGCAGTTTTGGCTGGACAGAATCAAAAGGGGTTGCCGGCCTTTAGTATCTACGGCCGGGACGTCCAAGACGCGGGCGATACCTCGATCCCCGCCGATGTGCAAGAGAAACTGCTGGGTTTCGCCAAGGCGGGCCTGGCTGTAGCCACGATGCGGGGTAAATCATATCTGGCTATGGGGGGCGTCTCCATGGGCATTGCCGGATCGATTGTAGATCAGTCCTTTTTCGAGAGCTACCTGGGTATGCGGGTGGAGACGATCGATATGTCTGAGTTCATCCGCCGGATTGAGGAAGGGATCTACGATGAGCAAGAGTTCGCTCAGGCCTTGCCGTGGGTAAAGGAAAACTGTAAGGAGGGGCGAGATCACAACCCTCCAGAGAAGCAGCGCAGCCGGGCGCAGAAAGACCAGGACTGGGAGTTCGTGGTCAAAATGGCTATGATCGCCCGAGACCTGATGGTGGGTAATCCCCGGCTGGCAGACTTGGGTTATGGTGAGGAGGCTTTGGGACACAACGCCATCGCCGCCGGCTTCCAGGGCCAGCGGCAATGGACCGACCATTTCCCCAACGGCGATTTCCTGGAGGCCATCCTCAACTCGTCCTTTGACTGGAACGGCATTCGAGAGTCCTTCGTCGTGGCTACCGAGAATGACTCCCTGAATGGAGTGGCCATGCTCTTTGGGCACCTTTTGACTGACACCGCCCAGATCTTTGCCGATGTGAGAACCTATTGGAGTCCGGAGGCGGTCAAGAGAGTGACAGGCTATGAATTGGCTGGCAGAGCTGCTGATGGGATCATCCATCTCATCAACTCCGGCGCGGCCACTTTGGATGCCACCGGTCAGATGACAATAGATGGTCAGCCAGCGATGAAGCCTTTCTGGGACATCACCCTCGAAGATGCTGAAAAATCTCTGAATGCTACAGAATGGTACCCGGCCTCGGTAGGGTATTTTAGAGGGGGTGGGTTCTCCTCGGGCTTTTTGACTCGCGGAGGCATGCCGGTTACCATGTCCAGGATCAACCTGATTAAAGGACTGGGCCCGGTTCTACAAATCGCCGAAGGGTATACAGTCGACCTGCCGCAAGAAGTGCATAACACTTTGAACGAGCGTACCGATCCTACCTGGCCCACTCACTGGTTTGTCCCCAACTTAACCGGCAGCGGACCATTCAAGGATGTGTATTCGGTCATGTACAACTGGGGTGCCAACCATGGGGCGATCAGCTACGATCACATCGGTGGCGATCTCATCAGTCTGGCCTCGATGCTGCGCATTCCGGTCTGTATGCACAACGTGCCTGAGGAGAGGCTCTTCAGGCCCAGTGCCTGGACTGCTTTCGGGGCGATGGACCCGCAGGGGGCCGATTTCAGAGCCTGCGCCAATTTTGGCCCCTTGTATGGCCAATACTAGTTTTTGACAGCTTCTGCGGGTTAGAAGAAAGGAAGTGACCAATTAAGCAAGACATTGCAAACTTGGAGACAAAACTAAATGATTTTGCCCCCGATGTCCGCGCTCGAACCCTGTCAAAATTGGTCTCTCTGGCCCAAGAGGGTAATGTCCGGCTTGAGCCAGAAGCTGAAGTAGCCAACATGCATTGTCATACGTTCTTCTCTTTCAATGCTTATGGTCACTCACCCCCATCTCTGGCCTGGTTGGCGAAACGGCGCGGTTTCAAGCTGATGGGCATCGTGGATTTTGACGTTCTGGATGGGGTGGACGAGTTTCTTGACGCCTGTGATCTGGTGGGGGTACGTGGCAGTGCGGGGATAGAGACTCGAGTGTTTATCCCTGAATTTGCGACGCGCGAGGTCAACTCTCCGGGTGAGCCAGGCGTCTGCTACCATATGGGTATCGGCTTCACTTCCAGCCGGGTGCCTGAAACTGTCTCTGGCATCTTGGCTGACTTGCGTCAGCGGGCGGCGCGGCGCAACCAGAGCATTATCTCTCGAGTCAACGCCTATCTGGACCCGGTGACGATTGACTATGAGCGGGATGTGTTGCCATTATCGCCAGGGGGGACACCCACCGAACGGCATATCGTAGTAGCTTACGTGCGCAGCGCTGAGCGCACTCTCCCAAACCAGGTTGGATTCTGGGCCGACAAGCTGGAGATTACCCCCGAGCAGGCGCTAACCCTGATCGGCGACGCTCCCAAGTTTCAAAACCTGATTCGCGCTAAATTGATGAAGCGTGGAGGTATAGGGTACGTGCATCCCACGCCTGACATGTTCCCCTCGGTGGAGGAGTTTCACAAATTGATCCTGGCGTGCGGGGCACTGCCCTGCGCTGCCTGGTTGGATGGCACCTCCGCAGGTGAGCGGGCGATTGAAGCCTTGCTGGAGCTTTTGATCAGCAAAGGGGTGGTTGCTCTCAATATCATCCCCGACCGCAATTGGAACATCGGTGACCCTGAAACCCGTCGCATCAAAGTTCAGAATTTGCACGATGTCGTCCAGCTTGCCCAGGAATTGGCACTGCCGCTGAACATTGGGACGGAGATGAACAGTTTCGGCCAAAAGCTGGTCGATGATTTTGATGCTCCGGAACTGGCGCCGGTTCGTCAGGCGTTTATGGACGGTGCACATTTCATTTATGGACATACCATACTGCAGCGGACATTGGGGCTGGGCTATCAGAGCCAATGGGCCTCGACCCATTTACCATCCCGCCGCGAGCGCAACAGTTTCTACACCCGGGTGGGATATCAAGTGCCGCCGGGGATGGAGAGCTTAATCCGGCTCAAACGACTGGACTCTGCGCTGTCGCCGGCTGACATATTGTCTAAGTTGAAGAGATAGTGATTTAGGAAAGGAAAGTGCTATGGCTGATAAACTGACGGAATACCGGCGTGCTGCTGCGCCGCTGCCGGACCGCAACCGCCTCTGGCCCCTATACGGGGCGGGATTGGAGAATCTAGGCCGCGATGGGCAACTGATCGAGGTACCCAGGCCGAAGTATGGCCCAGATGAGTTGCTGGTGCGCCACGACGCCTGTGGGCTGTGCTTTTCGGACATCAAAGTCATCCGCTTGGGGGAGGAGCACCCTCGCATCTACCGGGATATGCAAGCTGACCCAGTCGTGTTGGGTCACGAGGTAACGATGACTGTCGTCGGGGTGGGTGAGAATCTGCGCGACCAGTACCGGGTAGGGGACCGCTTCATCATCCAGGCCGATATTTTCGTGGATGGGGTAGGTTATGCTTACGGCTACGAGATTCAAGGGGGACTGTCGCAGTATGGGGTGGTTGATCAGCGCATTTTCAGCGGAGATGAGGGCAATTATCTCATCCCTGTCCAACCTGGCACTGGCTACGCCGAGAGCGCGCTTACCGAGCCGTGGGCGTGTGTCATCGCCGCCTACCAGTTGACGTATCGCACCGGGCTGAAGCCGGGCGGCACGACCTGGATCATCGGTACCTCGCTTGACCGATCCTCCTCGTCTGCCAGGGAAAGGGCCTATACCATCGGCGCTGGTTTTGACGAGACCTCGCACCCCAGCCGCTTGCTGCTGTCGGATGTCCCAGTTGGTTTTGCCAACTGGCTGAAAGAGCGAGCGAAAGCGCTTGACGTAGAAGTCATCGAGGTAAATAATCTGAGTGCCCCACCTGTGGAGGAGGTAGATGACATTGTCTTGCTGGGTGCTGACCCTGATGTTATCGAGGCAGTCTCCCCACGCCTGGCGGATTTTGGTATCGTGGCTCTTATCGCCGATAGACCGCTGCCGCGTAAGGTTAGCGTTGATATCGGCCGTGTACACTACAATCGTTGGGTTTACGTGGGCGGTTCTGGTCGCGACATCGCTCACGCCTATAGCGACGTGCCGGTTCGCTCTACGCTCAGGCCGGGCGGGCGGGCCTGGTTTGTAGGGGCGGGCGGGCCGATGGGGCGGATGCACGTCCAGCGTGCCATCCAGACCGCTAACGGCCCTTCCACCATCGTTTGCACCGACGTCAGTGATCTCCGCCTGGATAATCTGTGCACCAGCTTCGCTGCAGAGGCAGAGGCCAAGGGTATCAACTTCGTCTGCCTCAACCCGATGAACAAAGAAGCTTACACAGCAGGTATGGCTCCTTTTAAAGGGCAAGGCTTCGACGACATCATCGTGCTGGCACCGATCCCCGCCGTTATCTCCGACGCGATGACGTATTTGGCACCTCGGGGCGTGATGAACGTCTTTGCGGGGGTGGCGCGGGGTACGATGGCCGAACTGGATCTGAGCGATGTCTACCTGAAGGATGTGCGTGTCATTGGCCACTCGGCATCCACTATCGATGACCTGCGGTTGATGCTTCACCAGGCGGAGTCCAATACGTTGTCGCCCAACCGGTCGGTGGCGGCGGTGGGCTCCCTGAGCGCGGCTCGAGACGGATTACAGGCGGTACGGGACACAGTATTTCCCGGCAAAGTCGTCATTTACCCTCACATCAAGGAGATGGCGCTCACCGCATTGCCAGATCTAAAAGACAAATTGCCAAGTGTCTACGCCAGGCTGAAGGATGGGCGCGAGTGGACGGTGGAGGCTGAGGAAGAATTTCTGCGCTTGATGCTGGCGTAGGAGGCAGTGGATATGGACGAGCTTCTGCAAGATAAGGTAGCCATTGTCACCGGCGGTGGGCAAGGTCTGGGACAGGCCATCTGCTGGCGGCTGGCGCGTGAGGGCTGTAATGTAGTGGTAGCGGACTTAAACGAGGCGACTGCTGCCGAGACTGCGGCTGCCATTACCGAGTACTTGCAGGATGAAGCCGAAGTTGGGGGGCACGCCATTGCCTTCAAGGTGGACGTGACCGACGAAGCTCAGGTGGCAGCCATGGTTGACCGGGCCGTGCAGGAATTTGGACGGCTGGACATTTTGGTATCCAACGCCGGTGTCCTCATCGCGGAAGAAATCAGTGAGTTTCCAGCCAACAAGTGGCGAGCCGTGATCGACGTCAATCTATTCGGCTACTTCCTGTGCGCCAAACACGCCGCCCGCGTGATGAAGGCGCAGCGAAGTGGGGTGATCCTCCAGATCAATTCCAAGTCGGGCAAAAAGGGCAGCTACAAGAACTCAGCTTACGCGGCCTCCAAGTTTGGGGGGATCGGACTAACCCAGAGTATCGCTCTGGAACTGGCCGAGTATGGGGTGCGCGCCAACGCCGTTTGCCCGGGGAACCTGCTGGACTCGCCCTTATGGGTTGATTCGTTGTACAGGCAATATGCAAAAAAGTGGGGCATCACCGAAGAAGAGGTGCGCCAGAGATATATTGACCAGGTACCGATGAAGCGGGGTTGCACCTACGACGATGTGACCAACGTCGTCGTCTTCCTGGCATCCGACCAGGCCAGCTATATGACCGGGCAGGCCATTAACGTGACTGGTGGTCAAGAAATGCGCTGAGACAGGACACATCAAAGCGATAATACGCGCATCGAGGTGCCTACACTCAAGAAAACCAGCAGGACCCGGGGTGAGACCCCCATTTGTTGGGCGACCGCTTGCACGTAGCCCTGCACCTGTCGGTCGTAGCCCTGCTGTTGCAGATATTGCATCAAGTCGGTTCCGTCGGCCAGCCGGTCTGTTTTAAATTCCGCAATCGTCCATGCTGGGTCGCCAGGGGAAGGCCGAAACAGGAGGTCGATCAAACCGCTGTGTGTTTGGCCGTCTATAGTCAGGCTATAGGGCACCTCATGGTGGCGTTCAGCGGCCGACAATTCGGCGTAAAGCGGGTGATCCTGGAAGCGGATGAGTAATTTGATGACGCGGCGTAGAGCGGCCTGAACACTGGCTTCGTCGGTCAAGCCAGCTTCTAAGGCAAAGGGGGTCAGGAAATCGGCAAAGCCCTCGTCGCTTGGAAAGCGCCAATGGCGTAAGGCAATATGAGTCAGACTGCCGATCACCCAGGCCGGCACCTCAGCTTTACTTTTGGGCACCACCCGCCAGACGCGAGGGGGAGGATCGCTCTCCCGCGCAGAGAGTTTTTCATCCACGCCAGCGCCGTAAGTTGCAACCAAAGAAGCCAAGAGGTCGGGAGGCTCGCTCGGGACAGTGTAGGGGCGAGGCAAGCCGGAGAGGGCTTCTTCTGTTACGGTGCCATCAATCCGATTTGCCTCGCCTCTACTTGAGGCAATACTTACCGGCGGGTAAATCATGCAAGTGGCAGCCTCATTTTCCCAGGTCAAGGGGATCGATTGAGGCGTGGTTGGCATTTCGGGCAATTGGATCTCGGTCAACCCAACCACCTCGGCCAGTTGAGCTAACCAGCCACTTAAAAGAAGCCGACCCGCACTCCTCTGGGCTGTACTCAGCCGGGTGCTGCCGGAGATGATGACTTTTTCCATAGCCCGCGTGGCAGCCACGTAAAGCAAGCGGCGTTCTTCTGACGCTGCTTGTTCTGTCTCGCGCCAGGCGGCCAGGCGGAAGGCGGCGGGCCGCGCCTCGCCGTCAGAGAGGTTGAGCGTCAGCCCCAGGTCCTGATCCAGGTAAGAAGGCGCTAGCAGCGAACGGCTGGTGTAGCTGGCGTCGGCCAGAACCACTATGGGAAACTCCAGACCCTTCGCCTTGTGGATGGTCATTAACTGGACTGCGCCCTCGGCTTCAGTAGGGGCTTCACTTTCGCGGGCGGCCACGTCGCGTAAAGCGGCAACATATTCCAGGAATTCCGGCACGCCCACGAGCTCACTGCGGTGGGCGTCGGCCAACAGCTTATCAATATTGCGCCGCAAGCGTTCACCGCCGGAAACCAGGCCCAGGGCGGCCCGGTAATGGGTGATGTCCAGGAAGGTCTTGAGCAATTGGGCCACGGAGACGCGTCCTGCCCATTCGTGCAAGTCGACGACGAGTCGCCGGGCAAATTCGGCCCAGGTCCGATCCTCCTCTCCCAGGTCAGTCAGCGCCTCACCCTGCAGGGCTGTCCAAAAGGGTCGGCGGGCTCCCTTCCTGTCCCAGCGCAGCAGGTAGAGCGCCTCATCGCTGAGTCCGATGGCGGGCGAGCGGAGCAAGCCGGCCATGGCCAGATCATCGGTTGGATCGGCGATGGCGGCCAGGGCGTTAAGCAGGTCGCGCACCTCGGGCCGGTCGTAAAACCCACGCCCCGCAACAGTGACAAAGGGGATGCCTGCCCCCTCCAGTGCATCTTCGTAGACACCAAAGGCGCTGCTGGCTCGAAAGAGGAGGGCTACATCCTGCCACTCGAGCTGGCCGGCATTGTGTAATTCGTGGAGACGTTGAGCCAGACCGGCAGCGGCAGCCAGTCTCCCCTCACTCCGATCGTTGCCCAGACCAAGCTGAAATTCAAGATAAGGAGCGCTTATCCCCTCGCGTGGTATCGCGCGATGGGCCGTGAGCGGCATAAAAGGAACGTCGTAGGGCCGAGTCGGATCATCCTCGGTGGCCATCAAGGGAGCCAGCAGGGCATTGGTGATCTCAACCAATGCCTTGTGGGCGCGAAAAGTCAGATCGAAATTGATCAGTGTCCCACCTACGGCCTGAATATCGGCCTGAACCTGGCGGAAGACGGCTACCTCGGCGCCGCGAAAGCGATAAATCGACTGTTTGGCGTCACCGACGATGAAGAGGGAGGGAAGGGTCTTGGTTTGAGACTCTTTGCTCAGTTCCTGGCCAGGGTTAGAGGAGGGAGCAGCCGGTGCATCAAACCCCGCCAGCGCGTATACAATTTCTCGCTGCCGCTGGTTGGTGTCCTGGAATTCATCTACCAGGATCGCCTTGATCTCTGTCTGCCAGCGGGCACGGAGGGCCTCGTTGCTGGTCAAGAGTTGGACTGTCATTTGTTCCAGGTCGTCGAAGTCCAGGGTTTGGGTTTCACTTTTGTAACCCTGGTAGATAGCGCTTGTCTGCTCGAACAGCCGGCGCACCAGGGGCAACAATTCGGCGGCCTGACCGTCGAGGGCCCAGCTTAACGGTTTTCTCTTATCCAGCAATTGGCCCACGACCTGGTCGAAGTGAGTGCGCAAGGCACGCATGGCTTCTCGCGTCGCCACCAGGTCGTCCGCTGCCCAATTCCCTTTTTGCCCTCCGGTAGCGATGGCCTCACGCAAGGCCAGCAGGGCTGCGAACAGGCTCTCCCAGTCTCTGGCTGCTTGCGCCTGGCACACGTCGGTCCAGCGCTCCAGCACCGCTTGGCGGGCAGTCTCTAGCTTGTCATCCGCTTTTTGGGCCCGCAGTGTGGCCAACGTCTCTAGCGCTCCCTGCCAGGGGGGCGCGGACAATTGGCGCGTAAACCAGGCATCAAGGGCAATAGCCCATTGCCGCAGGGGATCCTGTGGCAACTGGGCGAAGACCTGCTCTGCATCGAGGCGGTTGTCCAGTAAGTTGGCCAGCAGCCGGCGCAGATGCTCTTCCTGGAAAGCTCTGAACAGGCGGGCCACGTCCGGCTGGGTAGTGGCCCAGGCCAATCCCTCCTCCACCGCGCGAGCCTGCCAGACGGCGCTCTGGCCCTCTTCCAGCACGTCAAAAGTGGGGTCCAGGCCGGCTTCGGCCGGGTGTGCGCGCAGGATGGCGGCACATAACCCGTGGATGGTGCTGATCCGGGCCGCGTCCATAGCGCTAAAAGCATCTTCCCAAAACTTTCGGTTCGAGGCCCCACCTTGCTCTAACCAATCGGTGATAGCTATCCGGACCCGGTTGCGCATTTCGCGGGCCGCTTTGTCGGTGAAGGTAATGGCCACCAACGAGCGTGAGGTCAAGCCTTCTTCCAGCAATGCCAGGTAGCGCCCGACCAGCGCTCGCGTTTTGCCGGACCCCGCGCCGGCTGTCACAGAAACAGCCGCGTCGTGGACAGTCACGGCAGTGCGTTGGTCATCTGTTAGTGGGAAGAGTGCCAGGATTGAGGAAAGACTACTGGTTGTCATTTTCGGAACATGATCCGCATTGGGCAATTACCGCCCTTTGGCTTTGTATCGCCAACAAAAACTGGCCCCTGGGCAGTGGCCGGGGCAGCCGGCGTCCGGCGGTGAAGGTGCAAAACGGCCGGCGCGCACCCCGTTCACGTGTTCGAGAGCATAAGTGGCGGCTGTCTCCAGCGCGCCATTGACGCCACCCTCAAATTTTTCCAGTTTGAGGCTGCTGGCTTTGGCCGAGCCGATGTGCCAATAAAACCCGTCGGCAATATCGCCCAGGGCCAGGGCGTCACGGGCGGCCAGGGCGTAAAGGGCAATTTGCAGTCGCCGGCCCTCGGCCAGGTCTCGCGTGGCAATGGGGGTAGAGCCTGACTTATAATCAATGATACGCAATCGTCCGTCGGCGTCACGGTCTACCCGGTCGATGAAGCCTCGCACCCGAAATTGGTCGCCGTCGCCTTGAATCACCAAGGGGGGGTGTCCGTGCATGCCGAAAACCTGCTCCTGGGCCAGAGGGGTGCTGCTGGCGGTGGCTTCGGCCAGAGCGACCAGCGTCTGGACCAGGATTTGTTCCAACTCGCGCCGTTGTATCTCCCACAAGGATGTTGGGCGAAAGCCATAGGTGTCCGGGGCTTTGTCAAAGACTTGTTGGGCGATGGCCGGCAAGAGTTGCAGCATATGCTCGCCATTGGCCTGCGCCCCGGCCTGGCGATAAACCTCCTCCAGAATCTCGTGATACATACTTCCCAGGATAAAGACGTCAAACCCCTCGTCCGGCGGTAGGTGCGGCTCCAAGGCCAGGTCTTGACCCAACCAGAAATGAAGCGGACACAGGCCGTAAGCCTCCAGGCGACTGGAACTCCAGACGTGGTCGGGGCCATAGGCGGTTGAGAGGCGTCCAGCTAGACGGCTCAGGTCTCCCTCAAACACCGAAGGTGTGGAAAGGGCCTGCGGCTCGGGAGCCAGGCGAGCACGGAGCACGGCGGCGCTGCGCTGTAGATGTGCCACGTCCTCAAGTTTCAAATAGTCGGTCCGCTCAAGATCTATCAGTCCTCGTTGGGCCAGCGCCCGGTTCAGCTCCTGGGGCGAAGCGATCTCGGTCAATGAGAGAGGGTCCTCCGGGCGGATATGCTCAACTGGCGCATTGACCAGGTGGCGTACTTGCCTCCAATAGGGGGAAGGTTCCCAGGCCTGACCATCGTCGGCCAGGTAAGGGCGGCTGAGGAGTAGCTTTTGCCGGGCTCGGGTCACTGCCTGGTAGAATAGGCTGATTTCGTCGCCACGCAAGCGAGGTTCCAGCGCGGCCAGGCCTGCCCGCCGCAACGCCCATCGATCCCTTTCGCGCAGCAAAATATCCTCTTGTTCAGGCTTGGGGAATTCTCCCTCGGCCATGCCGATCAGGGCCACAGCCCGAAAGGAAAGCCCCCGGGCGTTCAGCACCGATAACACGGGTATGGCTGCCTGGGGAGACTCGGGTGGCGGAAGATAATACGTGGCACCTTGCACCGCGCCGCGCAGTTCTTGGTAGAAGTGGCGATAGGCTATGCTTCCCACATCGCCCGAAGTTTGTCCCGTCTTTACCTGCCTGCCCGGTCGAATGGAAGTCTCCGCCAGAACCAAGCCACGCAACACGTCTTTGAAGGCGCGTAAGGCGGCAATATCGCGTTGCGCGGTAGCTGGTATGGCCCAGGCACGCCGGACCACGCCCAGGCTCCCATCGTCAGTTTCAGTTGGGGTAGTCGTGGCATTACCAGACGCGAAGCGGCGGGCACCCAGTTTGGGATCATCGCCGATGAGGTCTTCCACAAAAGCGGCATACTCGCGCAGTGTGGCTTGGGGAGGCGGTGTGACCCGGGCTACAAAGGCTTCAAACGCGTTTTGCAAAGCAAGCGCCGCAGCCGGCGTCAGTCGTTCGGGGGGTGAGAGATCTTCGTCGGTGAGGGATAAGGATGTGGTTGCCTCGTCCCTGCCGGGAATCTGTCGTACCAATCGGGCCAGGGCCTCGCGCCATTGATCTAATCCCTGTATCACCAATCCCTGGCGCGCTATTGCGTCGAGTCGGTCGGCGTCGTGCATGGAAACCCCAGGGGCCAATCCCTCAAAGTAGGGACAGCGCCAGGCGTCGAGGACAGGGCGGCGGGCCCATGCGCCCTCAGCATCATCCACTGGCAGCGAGAGGAGCGACAGGAGGGCAGCAATGACCGGGCTGGTAGCCAGGTTTAACCCCTCACGCAGGTGAAGGGTGAGGCCAAATTCGGCTGCAACTTCCTCGATGAAAGGCCGATACGAGGTCAGGTCACGGGCCAGCAGGGCTACCTCGGCCGGGGCCATCTTATCCCTGGTCAGGCGTGCTTTCAACCAGCGCAGCGCAGCCCGCACCTCTTCTGCCCGGTTTTGGGCCTCCAGGAAGGTGATTGCTCCCTCGGCTGGAGTCGGTTGCGGCTGGGGTTCAAATAGGTTGGCTTCCAGGTGGGCCAGGGGAGGGACGAACGGCGGAGGGATCTGCCCCGGCACTGGTTCCGGCTCCAGGTTCAGGGCCTGGCTGACGGCCTGTAGAGCGCGGATGAAACGGCGCAGAGCAGGGCGTGACCGAAAGGTACCGGTCAAGGTGACGATGGTTTCGGCAGCGCGCCCGACCAGGAGTTTGAGAACGGCCAGTTGGGTGGGGTTAAATTCGTCAAAGCCGTCAACAATAAGCAGGCACAGGTGACGACCCAAATCGGGCTGCCGTTCCAGAGCCGATGCGGCCAGCCAGCCCTGGCCTTCGGTATCGACCCAGCCCTGGTCAAGTAACCAATCCTGGTAAGCGGTATAAATCTCGGCCAGTTCAGCCAGGCGCATTTCGCGGTCGGAAAGTGCTTGCACTGCCTGTCTGAAGTCATCGCGGTGGATGCGCGCCCGTTTGAGCTCTTCCAGCAGGGCGCGCAGGGCTACCACGAAACCGGGTTTATCACGCAGTGGTGCGTAGTGGCTTAAAGTTCCCTGGTCTGTCAACTGAACGACAATGCTGCGCAACAGGCGATACTGGGCCGGTTCCGGTAAACATGGTGCCGGTCTCTCTGCCCAGGTTAACACTTCGGCATAGAGGGCATAGAAAGTACCCAGGCTCACCCCCAGCGCACCTCCGCCTTGGCTCAGGCGGTGACGGAAGGCGCTCACCTGGGCCTGGTTGGGCAAGATGACAATGATCGGCGTCAGGGGGTTCGTAGCCCGAGCTTGGCGGATACGCTCCAGGACATATGTCGTTTTGCCGTGGCCGGCAGGAGCCAGATATAAGTGGACAGTCATAGATTGAAATTACAGTCCCGCCTCTGTTACCAACTCATAGCCTTTGTTTATCAGATCCTGCACCGTCTCAATCAGAGATTCTGCCGTCTCAACGGAAGGGGGCGGGGCCTCTTCCTCATCGGCGGCAGGCGTGGCAGTCAGTTCGCGAACGTGGGCCAGGCCGGCGGTCAGGCTGGCCGAAAGGCGTCCGCTTTCCACCAGAGCAGCCTGAACCAGACGCGGCGAGGGCAATTCAGGGCCGGGCTCGCGGTCTTTAACCAGGGTCAGGTGCGCACTCAGCCCCCAGCCCAGGGCCTGGTTAATTGGCCGCATCACTTCTTCTGGAAAGCCGCCTTGCAGTACCACGCGCGCCAGTTGCAATCGCTTGGCGGCTACGTCGAAGCCATCGCGGGCTTTCTGCCAACGCCGCGTCTCGGCTTCGCGCACGGCAGGCGGGGCGGGCATAGCCGGTGCACGGTAGATTTCTGCTTCACCTTCCGGGCCGGCTTGCTCGAGCGCACCGCCGGTAAGAGCCAGCAAGGCTCGATAGCCTTCTTGTTCGAGCAGATGTAGGCCGGGAATCGGAGTACCTTCGCCCGCACCGAAATGTTCAGAGAGAAGCTGTTCGATCTGGGGACGCAATTCGGCCGGCATCCGGTCAACCACCACCAGGATGTCGCCATCGGCCTGGCCAGCCTGCGGCACACCAGGCAATCGGGGGGCGTGGCGAACCAGCATGATCCGCCCGGGGAAATGACCAACCAGCAGGTCAGCGAAGGCCGGCAAGGTGGGGGACGGTGCAACCTTGGGCGCCAGGTCCAGTTTCACCTCGACAGGCGGTGCGCCCAGCATTTCGTCAATTTTTTGTAACAAGTTCTGACCCGTATCCTGAAAAGTGATCTCGGCCGGCGCTTCTTCGCTGCCGAAGACTCCGGCGAAAACGTCCCGCTTGGCGGCCAACGTATCCAGAATTCGCTCCTCGATAGTGCCTTTGGCGACCAGGTTGATGACGTTGACGGCGTGCGGCTGGCCATGGCGATGAGCACGGGCAATGCGCTGGTCCAGCACGGCCGGGTTCCATGGTAAGTCGAGGTTGATGACCAGGCTGGCTGCCTGCAGGTTGAGCCCGACGCCGCCAGCGTCGGTGGACAGGAAAACCTTGCAATCATCGTCCTCAAAGAAGCGTTCGATGAGCGCGCCACGCTTGGGTGTCGGCACATCGCCGCTGAGAGTGACAGAGCCCAGGTTTAGCCGCTCCAGAACCGGGTAGGTGAGGTGAAGCATGTTAGTCCACTGGCTGAAGAGAATGGCTTTGTGCCCGTTGTTGGCTACTTCGTCATCCAGGATGGCTGCCAACTCCTGCAACTTGGGCGCGGTCTTTTCGCGATCCTTGGGCGACAAATTATGATCGTGTAGCGCCAGGGCGTTACAGATAAGGCGCATCTTCACCAGGGCGCCCAAAAGGATTTTATGTTCCTTGGGGGTCAGAGGGCGTCGTCGGGCCTTGGCGATCAGTTGGGCCACAGTGCTGCGGAATTCGTCGTAGGCTTTCCACTGCCGGTTGGTCATCGGCACGAAGAAGTTGTTGTCGATGCGATCGGGTAAGTCTTCCAGTACCTCATCGCGCACACGGCGCAAGACGTAAGGCGCGATTTGCCGGCGTAACTCATCCAGGTTTTTGTAGCCCAAAACCTTGTATGAGCCGGAGGGGCGTCGCTCCACCTGGAAGTAGCGTTGATTAAAGCGCCATAGCGGGCCAAGAATGGTGGGGTCAATAAACTGAAAGATGCTGTACAGCTCATCTAACCGATTTTCGAGTGGGGTGCCGGTCAACACGAAGGCGTAGGGACTGCGCAGCCGCTTGACGGCGTCGGCAGTTTTGGTGCGCCAGTTCTTAATGCGCTGGGCTTCGTCGAGGATGATCAAGTCGGGCTGCAAGCGGCGCAGGTCTTCTTCATCGCGCAGCACCAATTCATAGTTGATGAGGTTGAAGAAAGCCGGATTCTGATACAGATCACGGCGCGCGTTGAGGTTGCCCTCAATGACCGAGGCAGAGAAGGACGTGAAACGCCGGATCTCCCGCGCCCATTGGTGCTTGAGCGAGGCGGGGCAGACGACCAATACCCGTTGAATATCGCGCAGTTGGTGCAAGAGGCCACTGGCAGCGATGGCCTGCACCGTTTTGCCCAGGCCCATGTCATCTGCCAGCATAGCCCGGCGGCCAAAAGCCAGGTGCATGGCCCCTTCTTCTTGATAGGGATAAAGCGGCGCCGAGAGAAGATTGAGAGAGCGCTGGCCTCGCTTGATTTGCTCCAGAAACCACTCTTTTTGGCGTTGAATGGCCTCGATATCTTGCAGGCGTTCCAGATACCTTTGAACTTCGGACGCTATTTGGACAGAGGCGCGTTGTCGAGGGGGCAAGGCTTCGAGGTCCTGCAATAGCGCGGGCAAGGTTCGGGTAGGAGAGCCGGTCAGGATGCCTTCGGCATCGAAGTAGCGGGCCAACGTATCACGTAATGCAGGCGGGCCTGGCAGGGGGAGGGAGATACGCACTGTCGTTTCTTGAGCGTGGTGCAGAAAAATTTGCGACACTGGCGGGCTTTGCGCTGCTACCTCATCCCACGTTTCCCCCAGGTTCTGCCTGAGGTGAAGCAATACGCCTTCAATATGCTTGCAAGTGCCAAGCAAATTGGTTGTGTAATCCGCACAGGTGCAGCTATTAAGCAAGTCTGTTAGGGAACGAATTTGCACTCGATAGGTTTGCCCTGAGCGCGAGGTGACATCGAAGATGCTATATACTGCGTGCCGCCCGCGATTCTCGATGGCGGCAATATCTTCCGCCGCGCGTTGACGCCGGCGTTCAATTTGATCTTGAACATCGACCATGGCGATTGTTCCTTTCGCTGGTAGCAAATAGCAACAGATCTGGGACCATGGTCCTAATTCTAGCACAAATGCCTTATTGAAGCCAGAAATCCCAAAGGCTCACTCTACTTTTCACACACCCCCTAAGCTGCCAGATCAATCAATATCTTGCTGAACTTACCGGGTGCCGCATCCCAATCACGAAGGGCCTGAGCAGTTTCATCAAAAGGATATATCCTGGTAATCAGCTCCATTCTTGGACTTTTCCAGCACTCTCCTCACCCATTACAAAACTCTCAATATACTCCAACGATTGGTGTCGAAAATACATGTTGTACAATTCAGCATAATGGCCGCCCTGGGCCATCAGCGCCTCGTGCGTGCCTTCTTCGATGATGCGGCCGTGGTCCATGACGATAATCCGGTCGGCGTGCTTGACGGTAGATAGCCGGTGGGCAATGACAATTGCCGTCCGGTCACGCATGATAGTTTCCAGCCCCTCCTGAATTTGTGTCTCGGTAAAAGGGTCCACACTGGCAGTGGCTTCATCCAGGATGAAGATGGCAGGGTCTTTGAGCAGCACGCGCGCCAGGGCGACCAGTTGGCGTTGCCCCATCGAGAGGTTGGCTCCCCGCTCACCCACGTCAGTATCCAGCCCGGCCGATAAGGCAGCCAGCCACTCTCCATTGCTGATGCCCATAGCTGCTTTGTACACCTGCTCCTCGGTCGCTCCCGGCCGGCCGTAACGGATGTTATCACATACGCTCCCGGAAAAGAGAAATGGCTCTTGCGGGACCAGCCCGATCTGCTGCCGATACTGGCCCAGGTCGAGACGGCGGATGTCCCGGCCGTCAACCAGGAGTTGTCCACCCTGAAACTCGTAAAAACGAGCGATCAATTTGGCTACGCTGCTCTTACCGGCGCCGGTGTGCCCCACCAGGGCTAGGGTCTCCTTGGGGCTGATCTCCAGCGAAAAGTCAGGCAGTACGGTCTCTTCATCCGTGTATTTGAAGGCGAGATGGCGAAATTCTATCCGGCCATTCAGTTTGTCCACTGATTCTGCCGCTATCTGTGTCACCTTGGGCTCGGCATCAATCAACGCAAATACCCGTTCTGCCGCAGAGAGGCCGTCCTGGAACTGGCTCCAGAAAGAAGCGATGTTGATGAGCGGAAACCAATAGAAGCCTACCGCTTGCATAAACAGATACCAATCGCCAGGGCTGACCCCGCTGTAACGAGTTGCCAGCCCGCCAGCGTAGACCAGGGTCGCTACCCCCAGGCCAGAAGCGAGGCCCATGACCGGAAAAATCGTGTTGAGGGTCAGGCCACGGCGTAGTCCTACCTGGTAGGCTTGCTCGTTGGTGGCTGCAAAGGTAGTGTAGATGGCACGCTCCTGCCGAAAGCTTTTGGCCACGGTGATCCCGCTGATCGACTCCTGAATCTGGGCGTTGATTTTGGCTGTGACTCGCCGGGCACGCTGGGTCACTGTACGGGCAATACGCCGGAAGCTGAGAGCGGTGGCGGCCGCGATGGGGGTCATGCCCAACAACAATAAGGTCAGCCACAAGTCGATGCTGAACAACCAGATGGTGAGAAAGACGACCAGAATCACCTGACCCAGCAGATTCGCGCTCAGGGTGATGACGTCAGAAAAGTCCTGGGTATCAGATGTAACCCGGCTGACAATTTTGCCAGAGGGGTATTCGTCGTAAAAGGAGAGATCGTGCTGAATGGTCGCCTCAAATACATCTTCCCTCAGCTTGAGGACGACGTTCCCCACCACCCGGGCCGAGAAGAGCTGCTGGACGTAATTGAAGGTCCAGGCCGCCAGGCCCAGGCTAAGTACGCCCCCAGCAAACAGCAGGATGACCCCGACGGATGGAGTCCGCGCCAGACCCAAAATATCAATCGCTTTGGCGATCAGGATAGGCCCGCCGCTTCCAGCCACCGAGCTTAGGGTGATCACGACAGCGATCAGGATCATCTGCCGGGTATACGGCCGGAAATAGCTGGTAATTCGCCCAAGTAATTCTCTATCACTATAGTTGCGGTCATAAGCCTCGGTATCGAGGCCGTCCAGTATAAAACCCATAGCCCTCTCTTATAGCTGTTAGCGCCTGGGCCTGACTGCTGGCGGCTAACAGCCAACTCCTTTAGCACGTGTCTAAAAGTGACGTGGGGCAGACTTTCTAGTCTGCCCGTGGATCAGTCTTTCCTGCCTGCCCGTGGATCAGTCTTTCCTGTCTGCTCAAACAAGCTCCACGACCGTTCAGACCGAGCTTCTCAGTCGTATCGTGCAAAAATGCGCCTGTAGTCAGCACTACGCGCTAACAGTTCCTCGTGTGTCCCCTGATCCACCAACTCACCGTGGCGCAAGACCAGAATGTGGTCGGCCCAGCGAATCTGGCTGAGCCGGTGAGTGATGAGAAACGTGGTCCGCTGCCGGCTGATACGGCGCATGGCCCGCTGAATCTGATCCTCAGTGGCGCTGTCGATGGCACTGGTGCTGTCGTCCAGAATCAAGATACGCGGGTTGGTCAAAAATGCACGCGCAATGGCGATTCGCTGCCGCTGTCCCCCAGAGAGGGTTACACCGCGCTCGCCGATCTCAGTCTCATAACCGTTGTGAAAGCCGGTGATAAACTCGTGCGCCTGGGCTTCGTACGCTGCTTGCTCAATTGCCATCTGGCTGGCGTCAGCGCAGCCAAAGGCGATGTTCTCAGCCAGGGTGCGGGAGAAGAGGAACACATCTTGCTCAATGGTCGAGATTTGCGAACGGAGCGACTCCAGGCTCCAGTCGCGCACGTCCACCCCGTCGACCAGCACCCGTCCACTGTCGGCGTCAAAAATGCGATTGATAAGCCGGGTGAGGGTCGTTTTCCCCGAGCCAGTTTGGCCTACAATGGCAACCGTCTCCCCTGATCGGGCTATAAAGCTGATGTTTTTCAGCACTGGCGTCCCATTATAGCTAAAGTTAACGTTTTCAAAGATGACTTCGCCCTGAATTGGGCGGGTGACGCCAGCTTCATTCTCGTCCAGCTCCGTTTCGGTGTTGATTAAGACCAGAATCCGTTCGGCGCTGGCCACACCCAATTGCACCAGGTTGAAGGAAAAGATAGAGATGAAGGTAGTAAAGCGAAATACACTCATCAGCCCCATGAAGGTAACTACCTGGCCCAAATTGATGGCACCTGCCCGCCAGAGAAGCGACGCATGCAAAAAGCCGCCAGCCCAGGCCAGGCTGAACATCAACATCGGCAGGTAACGAGCCTGGATTTCACCCTGGCGCACAAAATAATCGCGAAAAAGGCCAGCGTTATGGGTAAACTTAGCCCGCTCATATCGTTCCTGCACATTGGCTTTGACGATTTCAATTCCGGCAATGGCCTCTGCCAAACCGGCGTTCATCGTTCCAAATTGCTCGCGCATAGCAATGCTGACCGGTTTGAGCCGCCGATTGTAATCGGCCAGTGTGATGACAAACAAGCCAATGAAGATAGCCGGCACCAACAGCAGTTCAAGGCGGAGCTGGGCGATCAGGAATAGAGGGACAATGGCTGCCATCATTGAGTCGGTGATCAGCATCAGGCCGGGGCTGAACATCAAGTTGAGTGTGTGCACGTCGTTGGTGGCGCGAGCCATAATGTCTCCAATCCGCTGCCGGCCGTGAAAGGTCTGGCTCTTACCCAGCAGGCTGGCATACAGTTCATCCCGAGCGTCCCGTTCAATGTGCTGGGCCAGGAACTCTCCGCCATAGTTGCGTGCCAGTCCTGTCACGCCCTGCCCGACGGCTACACCCAATACCCCCAGAGCCAGCTCCAACAACGCAGTCGTATGCCAGCCGGGAGTAGTGATCAGGGTGAAACCCTGCCCAATAAAGACCTGGACGTAGCTGTAAAAAAGGTTATTGAATACAGCCGCCAGGAGCATCACCAATGGGAAGAGTGGGTAGCGCACGGTATGCGAGATAATCCAACGCACCGGCCCGGAGCGATTGTAATGATATTCGTTTTCTAGCCTGAATTCTCTTTTGCTCAACGAGTCACCTTTTTACTTGTTAGTAGAAAACAGATTATACCTGAGAGATGGGAAGTTTCAAAGATTCGAGGATGCGACGGGTGCGTTCACAGCAATTCCAAATTTGGCGACTCAGACCAACTCAACATCCCACCATCTTCTTCCCCGAATGGTTCAAATTTGGAATTGCTGGTGCGTTCACAGCAATTCCAAATTTGGCGACTCAGACCAACTCAACATCCCACATTAGCTAAAAGACAGGGTCAAATTAGGGAATAGTCGGCCCAATTCTGGCCAAATTCAACCATCTTCTTCCCCGAATGGTTCAAATTTGGAATTGCTGGTGCGTTCAGAAAGTGGTTGACAGCAAGTATGGGTTTACTATATAATGTGCAAAGGTCAATCACTTTTGGATTTGCACAATTCAACTAAGCCAGATCGTATGCCCACATATGCAGTAGTTTTGCCAATAAGTGCCACGATATGGGGAACAAAACCTTTGGTATCTAAGATCCATCAAGTCCCCAACATTCCCTGCAAAAAGGGCAGTACAGGCAGGTGACACATACTTCTCTCACACAACCACGCTACCTCTGCCTGATTGTTTCACCCCATATGGTTACTGTCATTCCTGGTCGTCAAGATACTACCAGGTAGGCGCGTTTTCACTCATCACGAGCCGGTTGATTATACATCTTTCCGGCAAGATACGATTACTTCCAGCTTGTCGCCCCAGATGAGCGTTTTCACATAGGTTGGTAAGTTTCAGTACTGCCCAGTAAAGCTGCCGTTTTGTTACTACTCAGCCTGAAGGTGCCCGGCACTTCATCGACAGAAGGGCGCTACGTCCGGGCCGCTGTCAGGCGCCAGATTACGCCTTAAAGGCCGCAAAAGTGCCGGGCACCTGAGTAGTTCCGCCTTTTTGAGCTTAGCCAGGTCTTCTCGTCTCATTTGCGCGGCTTTGCCTGGCATGCGTCCTATGGGGGACGTGGAAAGGAGGTGATGAACTCGGCCACACTTTATGCATCTTTGCCCTCAGCATTTTGCTTGTGGGGCAGCTTCTAACTTAGCCAATACCCCGAAACCATTTGCTATTTCTCAATCTTAGAGGAGGAGGAAACAACATGTTCTCTAAACGAACGGCGCTCTTGCTATTCTTGGTAACGGTTTTGTTAACCTTGTTGGCAGCCCAATGTGGTGCAACTCCTACCCCGGAGACAATCGTTCAAACTGTGGTTGTCACAAAAGAGGTCGCGGGTGAGACCGTCAAAGTTGTTGAGACGGTGGAAGTAGTCAAAGAAGTTGAGAAGGAAGTGGTCGTCACGGCTACTCCGGAAGCAGTGGCGGAGCCGGCCATCCTGCGAGTCGGCCAGAACGCAGCCGATTTGAGCTCCCTCGACCCCCACTTTGCCACCACAACTGAGGCCCGCGGTCTGGTGGACATGATCTTCAACGGCTTGCTACGCTACAAACCAGGAGATGGCTCGTTCGAGGCCATGGAGCCGGATCTGGCGGA
>CAYTNQ010000074.1:0-21023 GCA_964439175.1 uncultured Anaerolineales bacterium
ACGCCAACTACCTGGCCGGTCAGGGTGGGGCGGTGACCATCTACCTCTACGACCATGCCAACCGCCTGACTGGCATCGACTACCCGGCCCCGGAGGCCGACGTGACCTTCAACTACGACAAGGTGGGCAACCGGCTGACGATGGCGGACGGGACAGGTACCACTACTTAGGATTCATAAAAGAATAAATTCCGGCACTCGTGGTATAATGCAACCAACTTTGATGAGGTTGCTTGCGAATGACAACAGAAACAGAGATCAAAATCCATCAGTGTGAGTGCGACGTTTGTAAAGCTGGGAGCGATCAGGAGACTGCTCGTCATCATCGGCAGATAAACCTCTTTCTAAGCCGTCTGAATGAGCCACAACGTCGCTGGTACGTTGGCTTGCTTTCCCAGCGAGCGGGTAGTCCGAGCGATCGCCAATTGGCAAAGATCACCGGTCTGGATGAGAAAACAATCCAGCGCGGGCGGCAAGAACTTGAAGCTGAGCTGGCAGATGCGCCCCTCAATCGGCAACGCCAGGAAGGCGGCGGGCGACCGCGCGCCGAAAAAAAGACCCTGAGCTAGAGCCGACGTTACTGGACATCGTCTCCCCGCACACCGGGGGCGATCCCATGAGCGATCGCAAGTGGCTCAACTGTCGCTTGCTGGATATTCAAGAACGTCTGGATAAAAGGGGGCACGGTGTCAGCCTGCCGGTGATCAGCCGCTTGCTGCGGAAGAACGATTATTCTTTGAAGGCCAACGCCAAGCAAAAAGAAAGCAAGCCCCATCCTGATCGGGATCAGCAATTTGAACACATCCGGGACCAACGGGCCGAGCATCAGGCCCGAGGACAGCCGGTGATCAGTGTCGATACCAAGAAAAAGGAACTGGTGGGCGATTTTAGGTTAGCACCCACTGGGCAAGAATCCAGGCCGGATTTGGTGTCAAGCGCCAGAGCAGGTCAATATCCACGATTTCCCCCATGACGCGCTGGGACGGGCTGTGCCGCATGGCATATACGACCTGCAATACAACCATGGGACGGTCTACGTGGGTCAGTCAGCCGATACCCCCACGTTCGCCGTCGATAACATTGCCCATTGGTGTCAAACCGAGTTGCCGGAACGCTTCCCCAACGCCACGCACCTGATGATTGAAGCAGATGGCGGCGGCAGCAACAGCTATCGCTCACGGGTGTGGAAACGAGACCTTCAAGCAAAGGTCGCTGACGCCTTGGGTCTGATTGTCACCGTTTGTCACTACCCCACCGGAGCTTCTAAATGGAATCCGATTGAGCACCGTTTGTTCAATGAGATCAGCAAGACTTGGGCTGGCTGTCCGCTGCGTTCATTCGATGAGGTCTTATACTACATCCGGGACACCCAGACCCAAACTGGCCTGAGGGTGCAAGCCCATCTCGTCACCGAGACGTATGAAAAAGGTGTTAAGGTACTTGATAAAGAAATGGACGCTCTCAGTATTCAATCTCACGCGGTGTGTCCGCTATGGAACTACACAATTTATCCTCGGTCGAATCCACACCCTACTTGATGGGTGCGGGAAGTTATATTTTTACGGATCCTTATGACTACGACGATCTGTATCGCCTGGAGAGCGTGACCGATGGAGGCGGCCAGGCAGTGGGCTACACCTACTACCCCGCCGGCAACCGGCACACCATGACCTACCCCTCGGGCCAGGTCATCACCTACACCTACGACATGGCCAACCGGCTGGACACGGTGACCGATTGGGACGGAGGCGTGTACGACTACACCTTCGACGACGCCCACCGCCTGAAGCAGATCGTGCTGCCCAATACCCTTGCGGGCACAGGTGCCATTACCAGCACCTACGACTACGACGATGCCGGGCGGCTGGTAGCTCTGACCCACGCCTCGGCCACCCAGGTGCTGGCCGGCTACTATTACGACCTGGACAAGGTGGGCAACCGGCGGGTGGTCACCGAAACATTGATCGTGCCGGTCGATCCTCCTGAAGATCCCTCGCCACTGGATAGTATGGCGGCAACCTTTACCTACAACGGCGACGGAGATAGGGTAGCACAGACCATCAACGGTGTGAGCGTGGACCTGGCGCTAGATGTCGTTGGCTTGCCGGAAGTGATCGCCACCAGTAATGGAGACAAGTACTTGCACCTGCCGAGTCTCATTGTGCAACAACAGGCCGGGCGCGGGACGAAATATCTCCTGGTCGATGCCCTGGGGAGTATCCGCCAGGCAGTGGATTCAACCGGTCAGGTGGTTGTGGTCAATGAGTATGATCCGTATGGGGTGCCGTTACAGGGTGGGGGAAGCCCATACGGTTACACAGGGGAATGGTGGCAAGGGGAAGTGAACTTGTTATATCTGCGTGCCCGGTGGTATCATCCGGGAACAGGGCGCTTCCTGAACCGGGATCCTTTCCCTGGTTTTGCCCAACGACCGACAACTTTACATTCCTATGCCTACGCGATCAATAATCCTACCAACGCCACCGATCCCAGTGGCTACCAGGTTGCAGAGGGGCTTATCCTGACCGCGTGTGCGATTGAAGCGCCGGTCTGCCTGGCAGGCGCAGTGATCGTCGTCGCAGTGGTGGGTGGGGTTGCGCTCATCTATGTGACGACAGACTATTTGATGCAACATCCTGAGCTATGGCGGTCGGTCTATCCGCCGGGGCAGCCTGGGCCAGAGCCGGCCCCGGAAGCTCAAGACTACTACCAGCCTCCATCCGGCACCCAAACGGAGACGCAAACGCAGCCCTTGGACGAATGGGTCGAGGTCGCCAACAATGCCTGGAACAACTGGCAGCCAGAGCCGGAGCGCGAACCTGAGCCAAATCCCCGGCCTGTGCCACTTGGTCCCGACATCGTTGTCATCCCACCAACCTGCACGAAGACGCCAGAGCCTAAATGGTATCTCTATCACTACACAGACGACACAGGCCTCGCAGGGATTTTAGCTACACAGCAAATATGGCCTTCTATCAGAAATCCGGCGGATCCAAGAACCGATGCTCAGTGGGGAGATGGCCAATACTTCACAGACATCTCGCCTCAAGATGCCAGCCGTGGCTCCGCGTATCAACTGAGTCGCGCCTTGTTCACAATGCCGTGGCTACAAGAAAAAGTCAAGAATTGGGTAAAAATCAACGTTGCTGGCCTGCCTGTAAAGCGCGTTGCGCCTGTCTTTAGCCGTACATATGGCGACAAGTCAATATACTTGCATCCCAGCCAAAGTCCTCTTGATGTTGTGAACCGCATTGATGGTTGGGGTATTACGCCCTTTGCAAGGTAACCAGATTGGGCAATCGGAAGGAGGATGTAACTATGAGTGAACTTTTCTGGAAGTATTACTTTGATAATTGGCAAGGAGCTGTAGAAATCCTGAATGATTTAGGATGGAACCTTAGCTGGAAAGAACACGATGGGCAATGGCACTTATGGGCCGGTGACCAACGGCTCTTCGTCGGTGACACTGAGGGCGAATTCCAGTCGTTCTTGTGTGGGATGGCCATTGGCCTTGCGGTGCTACCCGACTCGATATTAGAGCAAATCAGACGAATCGCAAATGAGTGAGGGGACTCGATCTACAGACTAGGGTTGAACGAAACTACATAGCCTCGGCGGAACATTGGTGATGCTGCTTAATCCGCCCGCAGAGCTGCCTCTCCCGGATAGCGTTGCGGCCACATTTACCTACAACGGTGAGGGGACCGGGTAACCCAAAGCATCAACGACGAGACCATTGGCCTGACGTTAGATGTGGTGGTTTGCCGGAGGTACTCGCTACCAGCGCCGGTGACTGGTATTTACATCTGTCGGGCCTCATCGTGCGGCAGCAGGCCGGGCGCAGGATGGAGTATCTGCTGGCCGATGGCCTATGACTCTATTGCCTGATAGGTGACACGTCAGACTGCCGGCAAGAGATAACGAAATGCAATAGCTCCCTGGAATACCGGTGTTCTCACGGAGGCCCTTATGTCCAACCATCCACTTTCACCAATGCTTCGACTGGTTCCGTTTGCCCTCAGCCTGATTATCCTGGCGATGCTTGTGTCGCTCATCCCGGCTACAGCCAGCAACAATTCGGGCCAGGCGGCTGCCTTCCTGGAAGAGCCGACTGGTGGGGAAGAAGAGGCCCTCAGAGCGCCGGGGCTGGCGGCTGTGGGTCCCTCCTTCCCGGCGCTGCGGGCCGCCTGGCAGGCGACGGTGACGCCGACGGTCACGGCGACGCTGGAGATAGCCACTTCGACGCCGACGGCGACGCCTACGGAGACCGGGACGCCGCCGCCGGAACCGAGCCCCGAGCCGACCGGCGGGGTGGTGACGGCCACACTCACCGCCACGCCCTCGCCCACGCTGGAGGCCACCCCGGTGGTCACGCCCGGCACGGAGACGCCGGCCGCGACCGAGACGGCCACGCCCACGCCGACCGCGTCTGGCACCCCGGCGCCGCCGGCGGCTACCCCGAGCGCGACCCTGACGCCGGCGCCAACCGGCACACCAACGAGTGCCATCACGCCTACAGCGACGCTCACTCCGACCCTGACATCGACGCCGATCCCCACGCCCAGCGTGGAAATCGGCCAACTCAGCCTGGAGCTGGTCCCCGACCCGGCCACGGCCTTCCCGGGCCAGGCGGTAACCGTCAGCCTGCGCCTGACCAACGCCGGGCCGTCCGCCTTGAATGACGTGACGCTCAACGCTTTCCTGCCGCCGTCGCTACAATATCAAGCCCCGCTGGGCGAGCCGACCCCCGGGTACGATCCCCGGCTGCGCATGTTGGCCTGGGGGGTCGGGACGCTGGCCCCCGGCCAGGTGCTGGAGGTGGGCTACCAGGCGGGGATAGCCTCCGAGGCGTCGCCCGGCCCACTGACTCTGTCGGCGGAAGCGGGAGCACCCGAACTGGCAGAAACTCTGGCGGCCAGTAGCACGATAACTGTCGAAGAGAGCGAACCGGCGCCCACGCCGTCCCCGGCGCCACCGCTCCCCAGGCGGGAGCCGCCCGGGCCGCCGGCCTCCGTCTCGGTGGTGGTCGAGCCAGCGCACCTGTATCCCGGCGGGCAGGCGACGGTCCTGGTCTTCGTCGCCGACGCCGGGGGCCGCGGCGTGGCGGGGGGCGACCGGGTGGCCCTGGAGGCCAGCGGCGGCCAGTTGTCCAATACCGAGGCGGATACCCGCGAGGGGCTGGCGCGCCTGACCCTGACTGCCGGGGCCGGGGCGGGCGAGGGGCAGGTCGTGGCCCACATAGGCAATCTCAGTGGCGAGGCGACGTTCAGCGTCGGCGCGCCAGGCAGCGTGCGGGCCGGCGATGAGGCCGGTCCTCCGCCCTTCGACCCATCAGCCGTGGTGCAGCGCGTGCGCAACCGGCTGCAGCCCACGGCGGCGGGCGGCTGGCAGGTCGAGAACGGGCGCTACGCGGCCACTTTCGACGCCAACGGCCTTGACCTGAGCCTGAAAGAGGACGACGCCCAGGATCGGGCCGCCTTGGAGGCGGCGGGGGGCGCGCGCCTCTCCTTCCGCCTGGTCGAGATCCAGGCCGGCGACCAGACCCTGTATCGCAGCCAGGGGAACCCCGTCTCGCCGATGGCAATTGACAACGAGGCCCGCTACCGGCGCGCCCCCGGCGTCGTAGAAAGCTACCGCGCCCTGAACAACAGCCTGCAGCAGCTTTTCACCCTGGAAGCCCCGCCCGCTGGTGAGGGAGATCTGGTCATCCGCGGCCGCCTGGAGACGCCCCTGCAAGCGGAACTTCTGTCCTCCGAGGAGGGGCTTCTCTTTCACCTGCCGGGCGCCTCCCGCAGGGATCAGGGCGACGGCGGCGTGCTGGGCTACAGCGGCGCCCTGGCCCGCGATGCCGGGGGGCGAGAGAT
The DNA here is from genome assembly GCA_964439175.1 of uncultured Anaerolineales bacterium. Taxonomy (GTDB): domain Bacteria; phylum Chloroflexota; class Anaerolineae; order 4572-78; family NAK82; genus CAYTNQ01. The sequence continues at coordinate 5,864 of CAYTNQ010000074.1, forward strand.
TTTCGCCGGCCTGGCCTTGCAAGGTAACTATCTGACCCTGACCGTCCCCGGCGAGTGGCTGGCCGAAGCCGAGTACCCGGTGATCATCGATCCCATGATTGGCGACCCGACGCGGGTCTCTGACCCGCGCGAGATGCAGGGGGAGCTGGACCTGGCCTACAACCCGGCTGCCGGCGAGTACCTGGTGGTGTGGGGCGGCTACGACACCGGCGGCGCCAGCGCCGACCTGGAGGGCCAGCGGGTGCAGGCCGACGGCACGTTGGTGGGCGATTTGATCGTCATATCCCAGGCGGATCACGATCAGACGCTGCCGGCGGTGACCTATAATCCGGACCGGGACGAATACCTGGTGCTGTGGAGCGACTACCGGAATGACGACGACGGCGACGTCTACGGGCAGCGGGTGGCGGCCGATGGGGACTTGTTGGGGGGCAACTTCCCCATCGGGGCCACCGAGGCGCTGCAGGACACGCCCGACGTGGCCTATAACCCCGACGACGACCTGTATCTGGCCGTGTGGCGCGACCGGCGGGGTGAGGTAGTCTACGTCTACGGCCAGGTCATCTCGACCAGTGGCGTCCTCTCGGGAACCAACTTCGCCATCTATGATGGTAGCGGGAATAACCACGACCCGCACGTGGCCTACAGCAGCCAATCCCACACGTTCCTGGCAGTCTGGTCGCACCGGTCTCAAGACATCTATGGGCAGCGCCTGTCAGCCACGGGCGCCCTGCTGGACAACGCCAGTACCCCGGAAAACGAGGCAAGTCCCACGGTGGCCTTCGTTGTCAACAACGCTAATGGCAACCAGGACTCACCGGCCGTAGCCTGCGACGAGGTGACCGGCGGCTACCTGGTGATATGGCGAGACCGACGAAATGACAGCTATGGGGACATCTATGGACAGGCCCTCGACGCCAGCGGTGCTCTGTCGGGCAGCGAGCTCGTCGTGGCTGCCACCCCCTCGGTGTATGAGACGGATCCGGACCTGGCTTACGATGCCCTAAACGGCGTTTATCTAGCAGTCTGGCGCGATACCCGCACCGGTAGCAGTGACATCTATGGCCAGCTCGTGGCCCAGAATGGTACCTTCTCGGGGGCTAACTTCGCCATATACGCTGGCGCTCAAGGCCAGTACCTGCCCCAGGTAGCGGCCAACGCCAATGCTGGCAGCTACCTGGCCGCCTGGCGCGACTGGCGCAATGAAACGTTCAACGTCTACGGACGGCAGGTCTCAGGGGGCGGAGCGCCCCAGGGAACCTCCTTCCCCATCGGGCCGGTGACCGGGGCTAAGCAGTATCCCTGGGCAGCCTTCAACGCGGACAGCGGGGAGTACCTGCTGGTGTGGCAGGACTACCGGAACGGCGACAGCGACATCTACGGCCAGCGCCTGACGCCGGGAGGAGAGCCGGTCGGCGGCAACTTCCGTATCTCCCAGGCCGGGGTAGGCGGTGACCAGACCCGGCCCCGGGTCGCGGCGGCCGGGGCGGCCGGCTACCTGGTGACCTGGATCGACCAGCGCAACGACAGCCTGGCCGATATCTACGGCCAGGTCATCGCCCCCAGCGGAGTTTTGTCGGGGAGCAACTTCGTCATCGTCGCCACCCCGGAGGGGCAGGATGCCCCCGACCTGGCCTTTAACCCCGACGACCGCCTGTACCTGGTCGTGTGGCGCGACGACCGGAACGACATCTACGGCGACATCTACGGCCAGTTGATCGCGGCCAGTGGGACCCTCTCGGGCAGCAACTTCGTCATCAGCGCCTATGAAGTGCACACCCAGAACCAGCCCGGCGTGACCTATAACGAAAGTGCCGGTGAGTTCCTGGTGGTGTGGCACCAGTGGCAGTCATCCGGAAATTACGACATCTACGGCCAGCGCCTGTCACGGCAGGGCACCTTGCTGGACAACCCGGGGACCCCCGAGGACGAGGCGAACCCGGCCGTTTCCTTCCCCATCAGCACGGCGGATGACTACCAGACCGAGCCTCGCGTGGCCGTCGAAGCAGCGAGCGGCAACTATCTGGCGGTCTGGCTGGACAAGCGCAATTACAGCAGCAACGGCTACGACATCTACGGGCAGATCATCACGGCCAGCGGCGCCCTGTCAGGCAGCAACATCGCCCTGGCGGTGGCGGCCGGCGACCAGCGCTGGCCGGCTGTGTCTTCCATCACAGGAGCCGGGGACTTCCTGGTGGTCTGGGGCGACAAGCGCAGCGGCTCCTGGGACCTGTACGGCCAGCGGCTGTCCTCCGGGGGAACGTTTGTGGGTGCCAACGCGCCATTGGTTGCGGGCGTCGGCTCCCTGTCCGGCCTGGCTGTGGCCGCCCACCCCAGCGCGCCCGAGGTCTTGCTGGCGTGGGAAGAGAGCAGCGAGATATACGCACAGCGCTACGGCGTGCTGGTCGCCGAGTTTGAAGCCACGCCGACCATCGGTTCGGCGCCGCTGAGTGTGAGCTTCACCAACCTGTCCACGCCAACCGCGGAGATCAGCGCTTACGAGTGGGATTTCGGCGATGGCTTGACCAGCACCCAGACCGCGCCCGTCCACGTGTATAACCAGCCCGGCAGCTATACGGTGACGCTGACCGCCTCCGGCCCGGCTGGATCTAACACGCGCGTGCGGCCGGCCTATATCACCGCCAACACCCCCTTCACGCCCGGCGCCGACCTGCGCGGCTACTGGCGGCTGGATGAAATGAGCGGCCAGCGGCGCGACGTCTCCGGCCACGACAATCACCTGACGCCCACAGGCGGCGTCGGCTGGGCCGAGGCGGGGCGCATCGGGAGCGCGGCCGACCTGGAGCACGATGGGGGCCAATACCTGGCCATCAGCCACACCTTGCAGAGCGGCCTGGACATCACCGGCAGCCTGACGCTCATGGGCTGGGTGCGGCCGGAGAGCAGCAGCAGTGACTACATGATGCTGGCCGCCAAGTACCGCATCTACTACGGTGGGGTGGAAGACGCCGGTTACCGGGTGGGGCTGCTGGACGACAACCGCCTGCATTTCATCGTCTCCCCGGATGGCACCTATCAAAGCGCCTACTGGCTGGATGGGCCCACGGTCCTGGAGACGGGGGTCTGGCACCACGTGGCGGCGGTGTTCGACGCCGGGGCGCGGGCGATGCGTCTGTATCTGGATGGGTCCCTGGAAGCCAGCCGATCGGCGAGCTTTGACCACATCTACCAGGCTACCGCACCTTTCATGCTGGGGGCCGACCTGGACGACCAGGGGGTGGTGCGCCAATTCCTGGACGGGCAACTGGACGAGTGGCGGGTGTATGCCCGGGCGCTGAGCCAGGCCGAGATTCAGCAAGTCATGGACCTGCCGGGCGCGGGCTTCGTCGCGGCGCCGCGCCAGGGCTTCACGCCGCTGGCAGTTGCTTTCAGTAACACCTCGACGCATACCACGACCTACCTGTGGGACTTCGGGGATGGGAGCCCGGCCAGCAGCGAGGTGAACCCCTTCCACACCTATACCCAACCCGGTGTCTACACCGTCACCCTGCAGGCCTCGGACGGGACACTGACCGACACCCTGACCCGCCCGGCTTACGTTCAGGCCACGACCCTGGACCAGGGCTTGCAGGGCTACTGGCGGTTGGATGAGGAGAGCGGGGCACGGGCCGACAGTTCCCCCAACGCGAACCACCTGGCCGACTACAACACAGTGGCCTCAACGCCGGGCCAGGTAGGCCGGGCAGCCGACTTCGAAGCAAGTAACCAGGAGTATCTGGCCATTGACGACGGCGTTCAGAGCGGGCTGGCCATCACCGGGGGCCTGACCCTGGCCGGCTGGGCCAGGTTGGAAAGTACCAGCAGCGGCTTCATGATCCTGGCCAGCAAGTATGAGTACGGGGTGGCCAACCGCGCCTATCGCTTTGACGTTCAACCGGATGGTAAACCGCGTTTGATCATCTCACCCGACGGCACGTACAGCAGCGGCAATCACGAGCTGGTAGCCAATACTCCCCTGATCACCGGTACCTGGCACCACGTGGCGGGCGTCTTCGACGCCGGGGCGGGGACCCTGGCCCTCTACCTGGATGGAGAGTTGGTGGGCTCCCGCTGGGTGAGCTACGACCACATCTATCGCTCCACGGCACCCTTCATGCTGGGAGCCAACCTGAATAACGGGAATGTGACCCAGTACTTCGACGGCGCCCTGGACGAGTGGCGCGTCTACGACCGCGCCCTGAGCCAGGCCGAGATCCAGGCGCTGATGACTACCAGCCCGCCCGTGGCCGGCTTCAGCGCCATGCCCCTGAGCGGCACCGTCCCCCTGACGGTGACCTTCACCAATCTCTCCACGCCGACCGAGGTCATCACCGGCACTCTGTGGGCCTACGGGGATGGGGTCATCAGCAACACCACAGCTTTGACCCACACCCACCCCTACACCGGGGCCGGAGTCTATACGGTCAGCCTGAGGGTCGCAGGCCCAGGGGGAAGCGACACGTTGACGCGGACAGACTACATCACCGCCTACCTGCCATTGACCGTGACCGGCACCAGCCCCACGAGCAACGGCCTGGTCATCACTCAAAACGGCGTGATCTCGGCCACCTTCGGCCGGGCCATTGACACCAGCACGGTCACCACGCGCACCTTCACCGTCCGGGGCAGCCAGACCGGGGTCTATGCGGGAGACTACACCTTTGGGTCCGTCCGGTTCGACGCCGCTGGCGAGTTTAAGCCGGGCGAGGAGATCGTGGTCAACCTGAGCAGTGGGGTCAAGGACCTGGATGGGGTCCCCCTGACCCCCTATGCCTGGGGGATGCGGGCGGCGACACTGGATGGCAGTGGCATCTTCAGTGGCAGCGGCCAGAGCCTGGTGGGTTCTGGCTATCGTCACGCTGCCGCCCTCGGCGATATAGATGGGGATGGCAATCTTGACGCCTTTGTTGTGAATGATAATGCCAACGATGTTTGGATGAACACGGGAGAGGGCGTCTTTACCCTCACCCAGAGTCTGGGGACGGGCGCGCAGGCTGTGGCCCTGGGCGATTTGGACGGTGATGGTGACCTGGACGCCTTTCTCGCCGGTCCAGGAGGCAGCGAAGTCTGGTTGAACTATGGCGCGCCAGGCTTCGTGCTGACGCAGAGTATGGGCAGCTCATGGGGTTACGCCGTGGCCCTGGGGGACGTGAATGGGGACGGCGACCTGGATGCCCTGGTGGGAAACGAGGACGGCGGCGAGATTTGGCTAAATCAGGGGACAGGGACATTCACCGTAGCCCAGAAGCTGGGGAACTCGAACACGGACGCCGTGGCCCTGGGGGATGTGAATGGGGACGGCGACCTGGATGCCCTGGCCAGTCATGGGGGAGCGAGCCAGGTCTGGCTCAACACCGGGACAGGAGTCCTGACCCTCACCCAGAGCCTGGGGTCCGGCGCCCTGGCTTTAGCCCTGGGGGACCTGGATGGGGATGGCGACCTGGATGCCTTCGTCAGGGAGAACTCGGCCAGCAGAGTCTATCTGAACGATGGTGCGGGGGGCTTCAACGACAGCGGCCAGAGCCTGGTGGGTTCGGGCACCTATCGGGCGGCGCTTGCCCTCGGGGACCTGGATGGGGACGGTGACCTGGACGCCTTCCTGGCCCACGAGGGGGACGCCTGGCTGGATGCCAACAACGAGGTGTGGCTGAATGATGGGACGGGCAACTTCAGCCTCTGGTTCGGTATGGCCGCTGCCTACAGCGTCGATGTAGACCTGGGGGACCTGGATAGGGATGGCGACCTGGATGCCTTCGTGGCGGGTGGCGCCGGCGGCGAAGAAGTCTGGCTGAACCTGAACCGGCCGCTGATGGCGACCATCCGGGCGCAACCTGCGACGGTGTTGGCGCAGCAGCAGTCCATCCAGGTTACGGTGCGCGTCACCAACATCAACCAGGCGCCCATCGAGGACGTGCAGCCCTGGCTGGTGGCCGACGGCGCCTCCCTGGTGAGCGGTCCGCAGCCCATCTCGGCCTCGCTGCAAGCGGGCGAGAGCGTCACCTTTACCCTGGCTTATACAGCTTCGGAATCGGGGACGGTCAGATGGCAAGGCGGTGCCAGCGGGATGGACGTGACCTCGGGCATCACCGCCACGTCACCTACCACCCTCAGCAATGCGGTGGCGGTGATCGGCACGAGCCTGGACTGGGTGCAACGCCAGCCGGCGACCTCACCATCCCCGCGCGCCAACCATGCCATGGTCTACGACGGTGAGCGGGGGGTAACCCTCCTGTTCGGCGGCGATCATGGGAGCGACGTCCTGAGTGACACCTGGGAGTATCGCGGGATGGGCGGCTGGGTCCCGGTGGAGACGGAGCACATTCCCCCTGCTCGCCAGGGACATGCGCTGGCGTACGATAGGGGGCGAGGGGTAGTCGTCCTGTTTGGCGGTCGCGATGCAGGTTACGACTTGTTAACCGACACCTGGGAATACGATGGGGCAGATTGGCGTCAGGTCGTCACCACGACCGTCACGCCGTCCGCCCGGCGGGGACACGCCATGGCTTACGACAGCGCGCGGGGGGTGGTGGTCCTGTTTGGCGGTCACGACGGGAGCAGCGTGCTGAGCGATACCTGGGAGTACGACGGTATAGACTGGCGCCAGGTGATCACTACGACCACTACGCCACCGGGATATGTGGATCACCCGATGGCCTACGACAGCGCCCGGGGCGTGATGCTCCTGATGGGCAGCGGTGATGAAGAGTACGGCATTCTGGCTGACATGTGGGAGTACGATGGCAGCGATTGGGTGCGGGTGGTGCTGGACCCCAACCTCGACCTCGCCAGTCGCGGCGGAACGGATATGGCCTACGACAGTGCGCGGGGGGTGGTGGTCCTGTTCGGTGGTCACCACCCGCTTGCCAGCGGGTACGAAACTGATACCTGGGAGTACGCCGCCGGGCAGTGGATGCGCGTGCTTCCAGACCATCATCCGCCCGGCCGCAGGAGCCACGCCATGGTCTACGACAGCCGGCGGGAGAAGGTGGTCGTATTTGGGGGAGAGGATGAGAATTACGCGCAGCTAAATGACACCTGGGAATACGGCGTCTTCACCCAGGCGGTGACTGCCGGCTTCAACGCCAGCCCGCTCACCGGCGCCGCCCCGTTGACCGTCACCTTCGCTGACCAATCGGGCGGTGCGGTGGACAGCCTGCACTGGGACTACGGCGATGGTTCGACGAGCACCACCTCGGCGCTGACGCACACCCACCCTTACACCCAGCCTGGCACCTACACCGTGACGCTGACCGTCAGCGGATTGGGCGGGAGCGACACGCTAACCCGGACGGACTACATCACCGTCACCTACCCGGTTATTTCCCGGGTCATCACCTACACCTATGATCCGCTCTACCGTCTGACCGGCGCCGAGTATTCCACTGGCGAGGAATTCAGCTACGCCTACGACCCCGTGGGCAACCGCACCGTCCACACCCGCACCCTGACCAGCACCAGCGTCATCACCTACGCTTACGATGCGGCTAACCGGCTCGACTACTTCTATGAAGACGGCGTCCTGACCGACCTGGACTGGGACGCGAATCCCCTCCGCTGCGAGGACTTTGTGGCAATTTGCTCACTCAAGGCACCAACGTGTATACTTGGGACGCCGCCAACCGGCTGGTGAGCGCCGATGTGGAGGGCGTGGTCAGTTCGTATGACTACGACGGACTCGGCAATCGGGTGGCCCAGACGGTGGGTGGGGTAACAACCGAATACGTGCTGGATGTCGCGGGCGGCCTGCCCGAAGTTATCGTCGCCACCACGGGCGGAGCCAGCACTTACTACATACAGGTGCAAGGCCAGGTGTTGGCGCAGCAGAAGGCGGGGGCGTGGGCGTACGTCTTGCCGGATCACCTGGGTAGCGTGCGCCAATTGGTTGGTTCTGAGGGCCAGGTGGATCTAGCGCGGAGCTACGATCCATTTGGCAGCCTGTTGGAGAGCGCCGGGTCTGGTGAGAGCGACTTTGGGTACACTGGCGAGTGGTGGGATGCTGAGGCGGGGTTGCTCTACTTGCGGGCGCGCTACTATGATCCCGCGGTAGGGCGGTTAATCAGCAAAGATCGCTTCCCTGGAGACTTCAACAAGCCTCAGATGCTCAATGGCTGGAGCTATGTTGATGGGAATCCTGTTAATTTAGTTGATTCAACCGGCTTCTACTCAATGAAGGAGATCAAGGGATTCTTTTACAATGCCCCAACCTACTTGCATGTGCTAAGGTACTTCGAGCGGGGTGGAGGCCTTGAGGGGCGATGGGGATGGTTAGAGGTGCTTAGGAGCGCAGAGGATGGCGACCGGATTCTTGTGATCGAGGCTCGCACCAGTTATTGTGCTCCAGGGGATGTTCTGTTTTATGGTCGACATAGTCTACCTTATCCCTCTTACGTGCGAGAGGACCTCTCAGGGATTTTCCGAAGTACAGGGGGGCAGTTGATGATTGTCGGTAAATACCCCTTCCCCTCTCACGAACACTCTCACTTTCAGGCTGCTCTTGGGGGCTATTGGTATCATATCGAGCGGAATACGCACACTGATCTTTATGGCAACTATGATCCCATGTTACAAGGCACGTGGGCACGGAAAGCGGACATTTTGGCCGCCACGAAGTACATGGGGCTGCGACACGATCCTGCTCTAGCTCAGACAGACGCTACAGGGGTTTATGTAGATTTGCTCAAGATGTTTGCTCCAACCACTGAGGAGGAGTTGGGTTATGCTCTGGTTAAGTTCATCCACGAGGCCCCGAGCAAAGGGCTAGTCGATGCAGGTGGCGAGTTTACTCAGGAAGCGTCAAGGGCATTGATAATATCTCTTATGGAACTGTTGCAGCCTGAGGTAGGAGTGCCAATTGAAATTGCGGATTTTAGCGTCGATATAAATGAACTTATGAAGGAGCTGGGATTCATTAGGGCACCTTGAATCAAGGGAAAGCATCAACATGAAGGCCACAGTTCGTCTATAGCGGGGAGTGCCGGTAGTCTATCACGCCATGCAGGATTTCAGAACGATGCTTACAAAAGGAGGTTGTGCAATCAATGTTCGAACGGAACACATCAATCTGCCCCCAGTCGTGGCCAGCGAGAACAGGCGTCAACCCCGCGTCAGCGATGGGAATCTGGAAGACACGGCTCGTTGCGTTAGTCCTGCTGTGTAGCATTACCGCGTTACCTGGCTGCAAAGTCCCCAGTGTATTGGCTTCCAAGCTTGGTCTTGGCCCCCATGTTGTTGGTCGTGAAGCCTTGTTGCTAGCGTTGGAAGGTCATGGATCTCGTGTGACTAGCATGGCCTTTTCCGCGGATGGGACTACAATCGCCTCAGGGTCAAGTGACAAGACGGTGCGACTATGGCGGGTCTCAGATGGAACGTTGCTTCGTGAGCTAGAGCACCCAGTGGGGGTAAACAGCGTGGCCCTGAGCCCGGATGGTACTATTTTGGCCTCAGGGGCGGAGGATGGCGCGGTGCGTTTATGGCAGGTGGCGGATGGGACGTTAGTATATACTTTAGACCACGAAGACTCAGTGAGGAAGGTAACCTTTGCACCAGATGGAAACATCTTGGCCTCGGGAGCAAAGGATAGCCATGTTCGTCTGTGGCGAGTGGTAGATGGGACGCTGTTGCACACGCTGGAGGGGCCCACGATCCCTCTGTGGGACTTGGCCATTTCGCCAGATGGGACTATGCTAGCTTCGTGCTTTGGGGATTCGACTGTGTGGTTATGGCGAGTAGCAGATGAAACGTTGCTACATATCTTGGAGGTGGACGCGCTTGGGATGAGCAGTGTGGCCTTCTCTCCGGATGGGACCACTTTAGCCTCGGGATCAACAGTGGATGGCTCGTTATGGCTGTGGCAGGTGGAAGACATGAATCTTTTGCGCAAATGGAAGGATCCCACGGGTATGGTGAACATCGTGGCATTCTCGCCGGATGGCACTATTTTGGTTTCTGCGAGTTCGACGTCGCTGGAGCTGTGGCGGGTAGCTGATGGAAAACTGCTGAGTATTCAGACGGGTCATACGGATTGGGTGTCAAGTATAGCTTTCTCGCCCGACGGGACCATTTTGGCTTCTGGGACCGAGGACGGTACTATATGGCTGTGGCAGGTGCAACCATAATCAATTGAAAGAGGCCAAGAAATGTATCCCAACAGGCTGGATCAGACAAATCTGTTTCGTTCCTACTTTAAGTGGTTGCAAAGAATCCTGAGAAATGCGCGAGCTTCCTCACGAAAGCGAGCTTCAAGCAGTCAAGAGACAAAAAAGTTGGATGTACCTGGAATATGGATGCATTACATTGATGGGGGGATGTCTCTGTCTTGAGGGTTGGTTTCTTATTCTTATTCCGATCGCTTTCTGTTTACTGTGTGTGACTGTCTTGGCGCGCGCCATCCTCGTTTTTCAAGATGGTTTCTTTGCCAGGGGTGGCTTGACAAGAAATCAAGTAGTGCGTGGAAGCTATGGCAGAGTTCTTGCTATAGGTAGACTAATCGGGGAATTGGTTATCGGAATACTGATACTGCTGGCTTCGAATTGAGATAAGTAGGGCGGACACTGTGTCCGCCTTTCTCTTACTGATTTGTGACGCGGCCAATCGGCTGACGTCGGTGACCAGCGGGACGTTAACAACGACTTTCGAACACGACGGCCTCGGCAACCGCACGGCGCAGACGGTGGGCGGGGTGACAACTGAATACGTGCTGGACGTCGCGGGCGGGCTGCCCGAAGTGATCGTCGCCACCACGGGCGGAGCCAGCACTTACTACATACAGGTGCAAGGCCAGGTGTTGGCGCAGCAGAAGGCGGGGGCGTGGGCGTACGTCTTGCCGGATCACCTGGGTAGCGTGCGCCAATTGGTTGGTTCTGAGGGCCAGGTGGATCTAGCGCGGAGCTACGATCCATTTGGCAGCCTGTTGGAGAGCGCCGGGTCTGGTGAGAGCGACTTTGGGTACACCGGCGAATGGTGGGGGAGCTACACCGATCTGCTTTTCCTGAGGGCAAGATATTATGATCCCGCGGTTGGACGATTCATAAGCCAGGACCCCTGGCCTGGGACGGCTACCCACCCCAAGACTTTGCATAGTTACATGTACGCCGCCAGCAATCCTATCATGTACACCGATCCCTCCGGGTTGGATTACATCCCAGAGGTGGATCGGTACACCTGTGATGCTCCCAACGCCCGTGGCGGGTATGTCTTCCATTTTGATAGAGCGACGGGCCTGGTAGACTGGTGGCCGTGTATCGTCGATCCGGCCAATGTGCAAATGAATCCCAACCCTTACCGAGATGGGACCAAGGTACCTATACCGTGGGGTACGGAAGCGTATCTAGATCCCATTAGGGAAGGGCCGAGGTGCAGTCGCGGCGTTGGCCCCATAAACTCCTGTGCTCCCTTAGGACCGGATGACGTCGCCTGGAAATATCGTCCAGAATGCTGGCCTCCGCTTCCCACGGGTGCGGAAGCCTGGGAACAAACGGTAGAATCCTTCGCCATTACACCGTACACTGGAACTGATGGATATGCAGTGGGCGGTTCCTTCGCCGCTCAGGGTCCCTGGAGTGGCTGTATACCCAACGCGATGACAGGCGGAACGGAAGTAGTCTATGACTTTTTCCATCAACAGCGGGGTAGCTTCTCTTATTCCGGGGTGGGTAGCCGATTTGCGACCTCGCTCCTGGCGGTAGGGGTTACAGGTTACGTGGGGTCTCTGGAGGGATTTAGTCGTCAGCCCGACCCGCCAGGTATAAGGGCGTATGCGGGGTTCTCTCTCAGTCTTGCCGGTAGTTACGATCTGTTTTCGGCTACACCTGCGGGATTGCCGGATGCGGTGTCTGCGGGGCTCTCGGCTGGCGGCACCTTGGCCGCTGCTTATAGCCCACATATGGGTAGATTAAATCCACAGGGTATCAGGGGTGTCTACTTCGGTCTCAGCGCGGGAGCGGGAGTCGGTGTGCCAGGGGTATCTGCTCCTGTAGCCGCCGAAACCTACCTGACGGAGTATCAACTCGTTGAGGGTAGTATCATTCGCTATTCAGAAGGCAGTAGGGATAAAATGGTAAACCGTGTACACGGTGCTGTCAGGATGATTGCCGATATGTACGTTCATGGCTGGGGCAATCTCGAAGCTTCCCGTCTGGCTTTTGAATGGGCCATCAGGGGCGCACGATAGACATGAAAGCTCTGAAACGAATCAAGTCGTCGGGTAAGTTAATGATGCTTATTGTCCTGGGCAGCCTGCTAGTCCTCCCGGCCTGCCAGTTTCTTAACCCATTGGAGGCTCCATCATCGGTATCCAGGTTAGCTCCGCCTACTTCTAACTTCCCTGTGACCCTGAAGTGGCAGCAAAGCCTGGATTGCATCTCAGCTCTACCACCACAAGCTTGGGGCGAGATACTTATAGTTCCGAATAACCACTGTCGAAACACGAGTCGGCTTTACGCGCTGGATGTTAGATCGGGCGACATCCTATGGCAAAGAGGAGGTAGCGACCTACGGGTAACCAACTCGCCCGGCTCGCGGTTCAGCCAGGGGGGCAAACTGATTGTTGGCACCGACGAGGGAGTGCAGGCTTTAGATCTCCGCACTGGAGACACCCTATGGTCAGCGCCTTCTTTCCTCCAGGTATTCAACGTGGTTTATGGTGAGGGAAAAGTTTTCGCCGGGGTCGAATGGAGTATCTTTAGCGCGTATGACCTGAAGACGGGCCAGATGTTGTGGCAGAGTGGTGTTGATCAGCGGAGTTGGATCTACTATGACGCTCCCAGCCAATCCCTTATCACTGTACCGCTTGCTTTTTCGGGAGATCATTATTGGCTTGATCCCGATTCGGGTAAAGTGCTCAGGGCCAAGCCTGTAACAATGCGACCCGAATCCAGGACGATACCGGTTGTGGAGAACGGCAAGCTATACTACGGTGCTTTCGTCATGGACGCGGCAAGCGCCACCCTGCTGTGTGTGCATCCAGAGTATGCTAGGAGTTTGAATCCTGGAGATGCATATTACGATCTCCCACTGCTAGGCGATGTGCTGTATATCAGCACCTCATCGAGCGTCGTTGCCTTCGATACGGTTGCTTGCCAGCCGAAGTGGGAGTATCAGCCTCAGGGCAGGCTTGGGCGCAAGCGTCCGGAAGTCGTCTCCAACCCGGCGGTCTTGAACGGCGTGGTGTATGCCATTTTCTCAGATGCGACCCTGCGGGCGATTGATCAGCAAAGCGGTATGGAGGTAGGGTATTGGCAAGCAGAGAGGATCAATTACTTGCGCGGCGGTGACCAAGCATTACCGGGCGTTGTGGTCAGCGGCGATGTGCTGATTGCTTCGTTTGGGAATGGCCAGCTCTATGCCTTTGGGCCGTGAGCCGGACTGCATCAGGAAGACGAGTGTTGACTTGGTAGACCGGTAGATAGGGCGGACAGTGTGTCCGCCTTTTTCTTGTTCTGTGCTTCTGTTCCGCCATCCTCTAACTCAGGGTACTCTGCTGCGGGCAATCGCCTGGCACTGGCCCAGACGGTAGGCCTGTCACGAACGGTTCACAGTTACACCTATAGCGCTGCCAATCGGCTGACGTCGGTGACTAGCGGGACGTTAATAACGACATTCGAGTATGATGGTCTGGGCAATCGGATGGCCCAAACCGTGGACGGCGTAACAACGGAATACGTGTTGGACGTCGCAGGTGGGTTGCCCGAAGTGATCGTCGCCACGACCGGCGGTGCGAGCACGCGGTACGTGCAGGTGCAGGGTCAAATCCTGGCGGAGTACGAGGCCGGGGCGTGGGCGTACGTCCTGCCGGATCACCTGGGCAGTGTACGCCAATTGGTTGGCTCCGGCAGCCAGGTGGATCTGGCGCAAAGTTACGATCCCTTTGGGGTCCCGTTCGAGGCTTCTGGTTCCGGTGAGAGCGACTTCGGTTACACCGGGGAGTGGTGGGACTCCGAGGCGGGGGTGCTGTACCTGCGGGCGCGCTACTATGATCCCGTAGTAGGGCGGTTTGTTTCCAAGGACCCGTGGCAGGGGGACAGCTCCAGGCCGCAATCGTTGAATGCCTGGAGCTACGTTGGAAACAGTCCTATCAACTTCACGGATCCGTCCGGTTTCCTTGCCAATCCACGTTATCTTGGAACTGTGCCGAATGACTTCTTTAATGGTTGGAGTGAAGCTGATAACTTCGCTGAGGTGATAGATAGACAAGCTGACTACTGGGAAGCTTGGGGTGCCTATATAGGCTGGGTTTATCCTCAGAGCGTTTTATATTTTCTCAGGCAAGGGGTAAGCGTTCCGACTTCAGTTGAAGCTGTGAATGCCTGTGCCCTGGGCGGTATTATTGAGTTCGAGGCCGGATTTGGGACATTGCGGCGATTCGCCCATAATATTCGTGAGACTGCTGCTGAAGCCAGGCGCGATTCTCCCCCGTCGGAGTTATTAGAGCTAGTTTGGGTCTATCCTGACATTCGAATTTGGGTATTGTCCCTCAACTTCCGTGATGAATGGGCTTTTTCCGGCCTAGATGTCGTAGCTATAGCCAAGAAACACCTAGATGTAGTATCCGGGGGCTCAATTCGGGCGAGTATTGCCAGGGAAAACTGCCATTTCCGCTCGTAAATTCCCTACATCTAGTATGCCGTATTCGGACAGATACAACATGCAGGTGTTTTGAGCCGTACTCATCAAGGAAAATGAGGGACAATACCCGAATTTGGACCCTACGTAAGTATGGAGGGCCTCTAGTCCAGGCCCGAAGCCAGACTATCCTCAATCCTCTTGCAGTCTGGGTAATTGATCTAGCGATGAGGGAGGGAGGTTATGAACCAGTGCTCCCTCGTCAATGGCAAGGTTAGAGGAAGATACGCCGATGAAAATTCTAAGGTCGTTTTTGCTGAGAATCCTGGCTACTCTTCTCGTAGTGGGGTTTCTGAGTTATTTGGGGTGGTGGTATGTGGCTCGTCATAGTAGTCGCCCTGTATTTGACACGTGCTTTTTGGTATTAATCGTCTTTAGTACCTCTCTTTACCTATTCTGGGGTGCTTTACCACGAAATCGTCCTGGCCAAACATTCAGTATAGCGACCAGAGGGCATAGAGAGGACATTATACAGAAACTTAACTCCTTTACTTTCCGGAAACATGGCATAGTAAACAGACCAGACAAAAACTCTGGCGTG
>CAYTNQ010000075.1:0-20849 GCA_964439175.1 uncultured Anaerolineales bacterium
AAACCAGGCCAGCGGCCTGATAAATGGCCAGCACGGTGGCAAGGCTGCGCCGACCCTCCGTACCATCAACCTGTGGGGGACGATCATCACGCACGGCCTGGATGAAGTCCCGAAATAGAGCGATGTGGCCAGTGGGGGCAATGCCCCTGGGATCGCCTCCCGCTCCGGCACTGGCAGGTATCCCGATTTCTGGGGGTTCTATGGTCGCTTTTCGTGGGTCAACCAGCTCCCAGCGTACAACTGATTCTCCTTCCACCTGAACGCTGCCGCCGGTGCCGTAGATCTCCACTCGGTGGGGAAAGCCAGGGATGGCCGTAGTCGTCGCCGTGATGGTGGCCAGCGCACCGTTGGAAGATCGCAACGTAGCGGCGAGGGTGTCTTCTACCTCGATATCCCGCTGCAGGGTGTTAGCATAGGCTTGCACTTGAACCGGATCCCCCATGTACCAGATCAGCAGGTCCACCAAATGGATGCCCTGGTTCATAAGCACCCCGCCGCCGTCCAGCGTCCAGGTTCCCCGCCAGTCGGCCTGTGCGTAGTATGCCTGGGCGCGATAGTAGGGGAGGGTGACCAGACCCAGAGTCAGGTCCCCAAGATCACCGGCCTGGATGGCACGCTGGATACGCTGGAAGATGGGCTCGGCCCGACGCTGGAGTAGGACGCCCAGCTTGACGCCGGCCTGGGCACAGGTGGCGATCATCGCATCGGCATCGGCCAGACTCAGGGCCATGGGCTTTTCAACCAACACATGTTTGCCTGCCTGGGCAGCAGCAATAGTCTGGGCAGCGTGTTGGCCGCTAGGCGTGCAGATACAGATAACATCCACAGCAGGCTGGGCTAGCAGCTCCTCCTGACTGAAGCAGGGTACGCCGAATTTGGCACTAATCTCAGCAAAGCGCGTTGGGTCGTAGTGACCCACTGCCACCAGCCGTGACCCCAGATCGGCGTTGGCAGCGATAGCTTGGCGATGATAGTCGGCTACGATGCCAGGCCCCAGAATGGCGAACCCTATTGAGTCATAAGTTGTCATAACTACTATCGCTGAATTGTGTGAGCTGCTGCAGTGTTATGCGGAACAACTCACTGGCATAAACATGAATCAACCCCGGTGAGCCTGGGGCACGTAGGCCGGCAACTTCTGCGGCGCGAAGGTACGCTCCAACCGGGCGAAGCGCTGCCGGCCGTCCACCAGCGGGATAGTGGGCCAACTGTCACCGATGAGCGGGCGGGCATAGCGCACGTAGTCATCGGTGACGTCGATGCGATTGCCGGCGATCCAGGCTGCGGGGAAGTGTCGCTCGGAGTTGGCGACCTGCTCCAGCGAGACCTTGTCGTAGCGGACGCGGTATATGGGACCCGGCTCGCGCAAGATGGTGCTCATGTAGCCGGAACCGTCTTCCACGGCGATTTGCACCGCTTTTTGGCCCAGTTTATACGCCTCCTCTATGTCCAGGGTGGAGGCGTAAATCATATTATGGCGTTGGTCGGTGCCGGGGACGTTGCCGCGTGCCGTGCCCCGGGCTGCCAATCCGACGTCGTTGAGGTAGTTGACCACTACCTGTTCGACAGTAGTGGCGCTGGATGAAAATTGGGTGTGCCCGAAGCTGTCCTTGCGCTCACCCACGTCGCCAACGTCGAAGCCTTCGCTGACGACCACGATGCAGCGCCCCCTGCGCTTCAGCTCATCATTCACCAGGTCGGCCATGTGATCCAGCTTCAAGCCAGACTCACGCATGTAGATTTGCAGCGGCATTTCCCGGCCGGGATCGGCCAGGCGGGCAGCCGCCGGGATGAATCCAATTTTGCGCCCCATAGCCTGGATGACCAACACCGGGTCCGATGGGCAAGAGCCAGCGTTCTCCTCGTTGGCGTTCTGTACTGTCAGCGCCCAATAGCGGGCCACGCTGGCATAACCCGGGGTGTGATCGATCAGCTTGAACTCGCTATCGCCCACGTCGTTATCGATGGTCTTGGGACCACCGGTGGCCACCAAGTCCAGGCCGCGCTTTTGGGCCAGTACCGCTATCTTGTGGGCAGTGTCCATGGAATCGTTGCCGCCGATGTAGAAAAAGTAGCCGACGTCGTGGGCTTTGAAAACCTCGATCACCCGTTCGAAGTCTTCGCCCTGGTGTGGTTTAAGCTTGTAGCGGCAGGTGCCGATACCCCCAGCAGCGGGCGTCACGCTCAGCAGCGCGATTTCCTCATCGGGCTGGGCCGACATATCGAGCAATTCTTCCCTGAGCACACCCTCGATGCCGTGAAAGCCGGCGTAGAGCGTACCGAATTTATCGGGCACTGCCTTGCACATTTCCACAATGCCGCGCAAAGTGCTATTGATGACGGGCGTCGGCCCGCCGGATTGGGCGACGACGACGTTCTTTGCCATACTGATCTTCCCCCTTGAAGTGACTGATGGAGGACGAAGGACGAACGACGGAGGACGGAGGCCAAAGGCCAACCATTCGTCCCTCGTCGTTAGTCATTTGTCCCTGTTACGCCTGATACGTGCCTGCGGTCACGTCGCCGCCGGTCCCGGTCCAGTTGGTATGGAAGAACTCACCGCGCGGTTTGTCGACGCGCTCGTAAGTGTGCGCGCCAAAATAGTCGCGCTGGGCTTGGAGCAGGTTTGCCGGCAGACGATGATGGCGGTAGCCGTCGTAGAAGGCCAGGGCGCTGGACATAGCCGGCACGGGAACCCCCATCTCAACGGCCCTGGCAACTACACGTCGCCAGGCATCCTGAGTTGTTTCAATCTGCTCTTTGAAATAGGGATCGAGTAGCAGGTTGCTGAGATCGGGCTCTTGGTCAAAGGCTTCCTTGATTTTGCCCAGGAAGACAGAGCGGATGATACACCCGCCCCGCCACATCAGGGCGATGCCGCCGTAATTCAGATTCCAGTCGTATTCACCGGCCGCTGCCCGCAGGAGCATATACCCCTGGGTGTAGGAGACAATCTTGGCGGCGTACAGCGCTTCGCGCAGGTCGTGAACAAAGGGCTGTTTGTCGCCCTCAAACTTGGGCGTGGGGCCGCTCAGCACGCGGGAGGCGGCTACACGTTCGTCCTTGAGGGCCGATAGGAAGCGGGCATAGACAGCCTCGCCGATCAAGGTCAAAGGAATCCCCATATCCAGAGACGAGACCGCGGTCCACTTGCCAGTACCCTTCTGGCCAGCGGTGTCGAGGATTTTCTCCACCATTGGCTCGCCGTCCTCGTCTTTGAAGGCCAGAATGTCCCGAGTGATCTCAATCAGGTACGAGTCGAGCTTGCCCTCGTTCCACTCGCCAAAGACGGCGCTCATCTCGTCAGCTTTTATGCCCAGGCCCTCTTTCATGAGGTGGTAAGCCTCGCAGATGAGCTGCATGTCCCCGTACTCGATGCCATTGTGGGTCATCTTCACGAAGTGGCCCGCGCCATTTTCGCCGACCCAGTCACAACAGGGCGTGCCGTCGTCCACCTTCGCGGCAATAGCCTGGAAAATGGGCTTGACGTGCGGCCAGGCGCCCGGCGATCCCCCAGGCATCAGGGAGGGGCCGTGGCGTGCCCCTTCTTCCCCGCCCGAGACGCCGGTACCGACGTAGAGCAGCCCTTTCGCCTCGACGTATGCCGTGCGGCGCATGGTGTCTTGATAGTTGGAATTGCCGCCGTCAATAATGATGTCACCCTCTTCCAGGTGGGGGATGAGCATTTCAATGAAGTCGTCTACAGGTTGGCCGGCCTTGATCATCAACATCACCCGGCGTGGTCGCTTAAGCACGCTTATCAACTCCTCGATGGAATGGGTGCCGATGACCTGGGTGCCCTGGGCGTTGCCGTGGATGAAATCATCTACTTTGGACATGGTGCGGTTGAACACGGCCACCGTGAAGCCGTGATCGTCCATATTCAGGACCAGGTTTTGGCCCATCACGGCCAGTCCGATGAGACCGATGTCTGCTTTGGGTTCCATATTCACTCTCCTTTGATCAGTAGATTGCAGTTTACGAGTCTTGGTCAGACCCATCCCTTAATTCAAAGATCTCACAAACTCAGCAGCCTTCTGGACAAATTCTGGCTTCACCCATCGTGTTGGGCTGCGTTGAAAAGAGATCCTACCATCGAAGTCACCGAATATCAGCTGCATTTCGGATGACAAGTCCTTCAGTGTTCTTCCGCTACGATCTTTTCCTTCAGCGCTTATTAAAACAGCTTTATCGAGAAGCCGACTTCCCGGTCTACCCTTAATAAGAATGAGATCTGCTTCCTGTTGCGCATAGACGCTTGGGTGGCGAACATGGAAATTGCGGGGAAAAAGTCTCCGTATCTCATCCTTGCCAAGGTCCGTCGCTTTCCCTGCTGCCCATATGTCAAAGTACCCTATCAAATAAAGTGCCGGCGGGGATGGACAATCCCAACCTTCCAATCCACAGTAGAAAACTAACATATCTCCTTGCTCAAGACATCGCAAACCAGCCTTGGGCCGCGTTGGATCACCGTAGGTGAACGTTTCAAACTCAGGGTCATAGTGAATGGATTGTTGTGCCATTCTATCGCGGTGCGGGACAGGGAAATACTCTGCCAAATGACGACCGTGCTTTCCCAGAGTATTCCCATAGGTCCGTGAGTCTATACAAAATCCATCTGGGATGGGGATATACTCAAACGAACCATCCTTGAACAAAGGTCCATGTATTCCCCCTGAGCCAGAATCCACGCCGACTCTAACCAGCGCCATTTTCATCAGTTGGCAATCCCCCTTAGTGGGCCATTTGGCATGCTTATTGGGATTACTCAAACCAGTGGATCTGGCACTGCAAGTGTCATTCTAGGAGCGGAGCGACGAAGAATCTCGTATGGTGGTGGCGATTGGGCTACAGCAACGAGATTCTTCGCTCCCTTCGGTCGCTCAGAATGACATGCTTGTGCAGAGGTTATCCCTATATTCATGCCAAATGACCCACTAGACCTCCATTTCAAAAGTTTTTAGGGTAAAGCCTAGCTGCGCCATCTTGCTCGAAGCGGGTCCGTGACCCGCGTATCTACCGAGCCGGAGCCGCCGGGTCACGGACCCGACGGGAGCGGGAATTACCCTAAAAACTTATGGGAGGCGCTACTAGTCGATAAGGTACTCTAGAAATTCTTGTGGACTTTCCCATCTCTTGGTGCGGGGATGCTGGCCATCAGCAAAGAAAATCTTGGGCTCCGACCAAAGGGAACTCGTTTTGGGATCTCCTACCAATAGGGCAGCTCTACGTCCTCCGTAACCTTGGTAGTTCACGTCTCTGTACCAGCGTGGAGCGTTTGAGTTTCGCTCTATCGAAGCGTGAGAGTGATCTTTCCGTGGAGGCTCATAATTTCCTGGCTTAAATCTACCCGGGTCATCGGGATAGATATGGTCGGGTTTAGGCTTGAAAACGTCACCGAGTGTGTGAAGGTGTGCCGCTTTAGCTTGTCTAACTTCAGAACAAAGAAATTCCCAAAGATCATAGTGAGACTCAAAGGCTTCGGAAACTCTCATCAAGTAGACAAGCCCATTCCCCCTGTCAGTGACCTTAACACCGCTGAAGCCAGCAACCCAGACGCCAACCCATGAAGCTACGTTAAGAGAAGTACGCATCAGATGTTTGCAAGTACAAAGTGTTATCAGACCGCCCTGAAAGTTCGGTCCGCTCCCGGTTTGGGCGAAGCCATTCCCCCGTCTTTGGATCGTTTGTATCACGTAAGAGTACACTGGAGTATTGTCAATCTCCGGTAGCAACTTGTCAAGATCAGCTAAATATAGGTCAGGGTTAGCTGCCAACCTACCTGTTTTAGGCCATGGCTGAAAATCACCCTCACCTGCCGAACATAAACATGCCATCGCTTCGTCCCTTCAAAGCCACACTCAAAAGACATAGCAGCTAACTGCTGATTTGTCGATTCGCTGATTCGCTGATTCGCTGATTCGCTTATTTCACCCGGTATAGCATCTCTCCCGCTTTGGGGACCAGCAGAATACCCTCGTCTTCGCGGTTCCGCCATTCGTCAAGAGTGACAGACTCGGGGTCCAGGTAGCCTAAATTGACCCGCTCACAGCGCTCACGGGGGATACGGGTGGCCAGGGTGACGCGAATGCGCGGCTTTTCGACGCCGTCCTCGAAGGTGCCCATGCCCCGCAGATGCGTCGAGTGGGCCAGCACCCCCCACGGATAATCCTTGAAGCGATCCCACTGTTTGACGAAGTAATCGCGCACGTGGTAGCCAACCTCGTCAATAATGCGGCCGTGGGTGTACGAAATCTCGTCAATGTGGGGGGCGTAGACGATTACCTCGCCGCCATCGGCGATGACCGGCTCCATTTTGTACATGCCCTTGGCCGCAGTCCAGATGTCATCGTACATGTGGGGCATCACGCTGAGCACTCGCTGGAAGGGACGGTCCACCCATACAATATGTAGCCGGCTGGACAGGTCGGCGGCAGCGCTGTAGGCTTCTTCGGGTGTGCCGATGTAGAGCCCGGCCAGCCTGGGGTTATGGGATTCGTCGGTTTTGACGACCATATCGAAGCAAAGCCGAGGCCGGCCTATCAAGGAAGCTGCCCGATCTATCACCGCCCGCACTGGCGTATAGGGAGTGCCGATGATTTTGTAACTGGTGATGAGCGCTCCCAACCAGTGGGTGAAGTTGATAACCTCCGGCCCGCCGATGCCCGGGAAGAAGTATTTGTTGCCGCCCGAGAAGCCGACCACTTCATGGGGGAAGGTGGGACCGCAGATGAAGAGGGTGTCGTAGTCCAGGATTAGCTTATTGAGTCTCACCGGTACGTCCTGCGCCAGCAATCCTCCGCTGATTTCTTCGATCTCGGCAGCCGGGATCGTACCCAGGGTGATAAAGGTCTCCGGCCGATCCCAGTGGTGGTTAAAGATATGCGTGTCGCCCACCATACCATTCGCCGCCGGCTGGCCGACCAGTTGGCTCAACGCCGCGTCGCTCATGGGGGGGTGGGTGCCCAGGGCTACCAGATAGTCCAGGGCCGTCACCCGTCCTGCCAGCAGGTCGCGGAACAGGCTGAACATCGTCGGGATGGGTGCGGTGCGGGTGCTGTCGGGGATAATGACTAATACCCGTTTCCCCGTCAAGTCGGCCTGTTCCAGCGCTTCGGCCATCAGATCACGAACCTCGGCTTCGGCCAGAAATCTGTCTATGTGGCCTTTACCGATAACTGTCATCCTTCACCTCACAGTTTGCTTATCCAAAACTGTCCTGTAGGGCAGATCTCAACTATATTTGCTACTTTTTCCAGGGGGGAACCTCTGGCAGATACGTTTCAAACTCAGCGATCAATGTCGCCTCGTATTCGCCAGCGTAAGTGCCCTCGACGAAGCGCTGGAAAGCCTCTTTGTAGAATCGCTCCCACGATTTGTCCTCGGCACCGGGGTTGACTGGGTAGAAAAGAAAATGATTGGTATGAGCTGCTTTCATGTCGCCCGGTGCATCGCCGATCATCAGCACCTGACCTGCGGGGTACTTGCCTCCGGCAGCCCAGGCCAGGTGTTGAGATTTTTTGCCCATCTCTTGCCCGGCAATGACCCGGGTGTAGCGGTCAATGTCGTGCTCCTGCCACTCGCGAGTGAGGGCTTCGGTGGGAGTGGCACTCACAACTACCATGTCGGCATAGTCCTTCATCAATTCCAGGCTCTCGCGCACGTAGGGAAAGGGGGGCACACCATATACCATTTGGGCGATGGTGGCGTTCACCGCCTCGCTCCAGGCCAGACCCTGCTCCAATTCTGGGTGAGGATTCCGGGCCATATAGTCCCGGAGTCCATCGTTACTAAGAGGGAAACCCGAGTCAATGAATTCACGGATTTTGGTTGCCTGAGTAATATTCGCGTGACGGTCGAGGACCTCTGGTCGCTCGCGCAGTAAGTCGAAGACCATCACCAGGGCTGGCCAGCGGTTGATGCCGCGCCATTTGGAATACAGATTGACGAACTCAGCCGCCTCGCGCGCGTATTTCGATACTGGCTGCAATCCCCAATGCTTGATGATGTTAGGACAGAAACATTCTTTGTGCTTGATTTCCATTGTGTCGAAGGCGCAGCCATCAGAGTCGATGCCAACGAAGAAGGGGTGGTTGGGTTTCAGCTCCACCAGGGGATGGGCTGCTTCGGGATAGTCTGCCATGTTATCCTCCACAATATTTTTCATCCTTCCCATTATACCCCGCTGTACGCCGAAAATCCTCCGTCAATGGGCACGACCACGCCGGTAACGAAAGCCGAAGCGGGTGAAAGCAACCAGAGCACGGTACCCAGCAAGTCTTCCGGATCTCCAAAGCGCTCCATCGGAGTGTGATCAATGATAGCTTTACCACGAGCAGTCAACTCACCCGTGGCTTCGTCGGTCAGCAGGAACTTATTCTGCATGGTCAAGAAAAAGCCAGGCGCGATGGCGTTGACCCGGATACGGGGCGAATATTCCTGGGCCATATGAACTGCCAGCCACTGCGTGAAATTGCTGACCGCTGCCTTGGCTGCCGAATAAGCTGGGATTTTAGTCAGAGGCCGGAAAGCATTCATTGAAGAGATATTGAGGATGACTCCTTCGCCTTGACCGGCCATCAATTTGCCAAAAACCTGGCTGGACAGAACTGTCCCTATGATATTCAAATCAAAGACGAACCGCAAGGCATCGGGCGGCAGGTCGAAGAACGACTGATCGGAACTGGTCGTAGCACGGGGGTGGTTCCCGCCGGCCGCGTTGATCAGGCAGTCTACTCGCCCAAAGGCTTCGATCACTTGTCTAGTACTTTCCTCCAAGATTTCGGGGTCGAGTACGTCACCGTAAATGATGATGGCCTGGCCGATGCTGGTTTCAAGACGTTCCATCAGACGGTCGGCGAGAGCCGGGTCGCGGTCCATAATAGCAACACTGGCGCCACATCCTACCAGGGCACAAGCTATCTCGCCGCCTAATATGCCGGCCCCACCGGTAATGACCACCGACTTACCGGTGAAATCGTACATTTCTTTGAGTTGGTTGAGATCCATAATGCATACCTCACTTGCTGGGATGGGGAGATCAAGAAAAAATCAGGGAAGCGGGTAATCTGGCAGATTTCTACCTGATTGCCTTCTCCCCTGGTGGTAGCGCTGACTCGCGAATCACCAATTCCACGCCTATGCAGATGGGGGATACCGTAGCATCGGGATCTTCGAACATCGCCAGCAAGCCATGAGCCGCCTGCCGGCCCAGATCGTACTTGTCAACGCGTACACTGGCCAACGGCGGGCTGACCATTCTCGCCATGCGGATGTCGTCAAAGCCGATGATAGCACAATCACCCGGTACGCAGCGCCCCTGGTCGTTGCAAGCCTGAATGGCTCCCAGTGCGACCAAATCGTTGTAAGCAAAAAAGGCTGTTACCTGAGGGTGTTGTACCAGCAGCCGTTGGGCTGCCTCATATCCGCCCTCGATGGTCGGGGGGCCGGACAGGATCCAATCGTCGGCGACAGGAAGTCCGTGAGCGGCCATCGCCTGGCAAAATCCCTCGACTCGCTGTGTACTGCTGGGCGATGTCGCTGGCCCGCTCAGCATCCCGATGGCTACGTGCCCCTGGACGGCCAGGTAATCCACTGCCAGCTTTGCGCCCCGGTGATTGTCCACCAGGATCATGCTGACCCCCGGATGTTTTAAGAAGCGGTTGAGCACTACCAGGGGGCGGTAGCGATCGGCAAAGGCAGCCAGGTCGTCATCGCTGATGCGAGAGCCGAAGAGGATGATACCATCCACCGGCTGTGCGGCCAGCGAATGAAGTACCTGGAGTTCCTCTTGCGGACTCTCATCCGTGTTGCACAGGAAGACGCTGTAATCTTTGCTTCGTGCTACGTCTTGCACGCCCCGGGCGATTTCCGGGAAGAAAGGGTTGGTGATATCGGGCACGACCAGCCCAATAGTACGGGTATGCTGCGTAGCCAGGCCCCGCGCCACGCCGCTGGGCCGGTAACCCAATACCTGTACTGCCTCCATTACCCGATTCAGGGTAGCTGGACTGATTTCTCCCTTGTTGTTGATGGCACGGGAGACTGTTTGACGCGAAACGCCAGCCGCCCGGGCCACATCTTCGATGGTGACTCGTCGTTTCATAATCCGTGACCGCTCACGTGACCGCTCACGGGAAGTATACACCGGCCTTTGTTGTGTGTCAAATATGCAGTAGTTTAGGTAAAGATATCCAAAGTGTCGCGCAGCATCGTGGCGGCGGAGGGCAGCGGTGTGGACTCCTCGATAGCTGCCATCAGGGTGCCATAGATGTCGGTGTGATAGACGACACCCATCTGCTTGCGGCCCAGATTGGCCAGGAGGTGGCCGGCCGGCAGCGGAGTGGGAGCTACCCGCAGGCTGACGTGGCCATCCGCATGGCGTTCGGCGGTGGCCAACAGTTTATAGGTTCCTCCCTCCTGTCGGGCAGCCCGTACGTCCGCCCCGTCCACGCCAGTAATACCGGTCCGGTCCACATCTTCCAGCCGGGCAGGGACGCCCATCACCGCATTGACCAGGATGACCAGTTTGGCCGCTGCATCCCATCCATCCAGATCGAAGGCAGGGTCAGCTTCCAGCACACCCTCAGCCCGGGCTCGCTCCAGTGCCTCTTCCCAGGCCAGCCCGTCGGCCAGCAACTGCATCACATAGCCGGTAACCAGGTTGGGAACAGCCTCGATGCGCTGGATGACGGCTCCCCGCAAGTCGCGCTGGCCGATGTAGAGGGCAGGTAGTCCTCCGGCGACGGTACCGTCGAAGCGGAGCTGCACGCCCTGGCGAGCAGCCAGGTCATGCAGTTCCTGGTAGGCCAGGACCACCGGCCCCTTGTTGGGGGTAACCACGTGCATGCCTCGCTCCAAGGCGACGCGGACGTGAGTCAGGCCTGGCTCTGCCCCTTGCTGCAGATTGACCGGAGATGCTTCGCATAGGAGATCTGCCTCTGCCTGGGTAACAAGTTCAAGAGCCTGTCCCGGTCTTCCTGCGCCAGGCAAATCAGCGACGCTACCCCCGGTCTGCTTGATTGCGGAAATGCGAGCGGGGTCCAACCCGTGGGGATCGTAGGCTACGCCTCGGCTGTCGGCCGCGCCGACCAGCAGGAGGTGCAGGCCGTAGCGCCCCTCAACGTCGGGTCCTTTCTCGACCAATAAATCGCAGAACCGGCGGCCCAGGTTACCCAGACCAACCACCAGGATGCGAACGGTGTGCGTCATCGAATTTCTCCTTCTCTTTTTATCCTACGCCTACGTTCGGGGTTACTACTCAGGCCAGATGACCCTTGCGAAGGTTTGGTGAGAATTTTCAGAGCGAAAGTGCCCTGGCCTACCGAAAATTGCCCTGTTGGCAAAGTTATGCGCAGCCTTCGCAAGGGTAGCGGAGTAGTTCCCATTCGGGTATTATAACCGCAAATTGGGTATCACGTCCAAGTCTAAAGCGGAATACTCGCCAGCCAGGAATCGGTAGTGAGCGACAGCGCCGATCATAGCCGCGTTATCGGTGCAAAGGAAGAGGGGGGGGACGTGCACGGGGCGGTCGGCACGGGCGGCCATCTCGTGACGCAGGACTGCATTGGCACTGACACCTCCTGCGATGAGGATTTCGTCAGTATCGAAGCGCTCCGCCGCCTGGCATGCCTTTTCAACCAGCACGTCTACGACGGCCATTTGAAAGCTGGCCGCCAGATTGGCCACCGGCAGCGAGCGCAGGGGCAATTGAATGGTTGCCGTGTCGGCCGGAGATCGAATCTTGTCGGTATAGCGCTGCACGATGCGCAGGACAGCCGTCTTGAGCCCGGAGAAGCTGAAATCAAGCGTATCGCGTAGGCGAGCCCGGGGCAGGTCGAAGGCAGCGGGGTTACCTCCCTCGGCTGCCTTTTGGATGGCGGGTCCGCCGGGGTAGCCCAGCCCCATCAGCCGGGCTACCTTGTCAAACGCCTCACCCGCTGCATCGTCCAGGGTCCGGCCCAATACCTCGTAGTCCAGATGTCCTCGGATGAGAACCAGCTCAGTGTGCCCGCCAGAGACGATGAGACAAACAGAGGGAAAGCGGGGGGTGAGCACCTCGCTGTCGGTTTGGAGCCAGTTGGAGTAGAGGTGTCCTTCCAGGTGATTAATGCCGATCAATGGCACATTCAAGGCCAGCGCGATTCCTTTGGCGGCGTTCACTCCTACCAGCAGGCTCCCCGCCAGTCCAGGCCCATAGGTCACTGCTACCGCGTCCAGGTCGTTCCAGCCCATACGAGCCTGGATCATCGCATCCTGAATCACTGTGGACAGTGCCAGGATATGCTGGCGAGAGGCCACTTCGGGGAAGATGCCGCCGTATCGCCGGTGGATATCAATCTGCGAAGCGACCACGTTCGAGCGAATGGAGTGCCCATCTTCAATCACTGCTGCCGCTGTCTCGTCACACGAGGTTTCAATCGCCAGAATCTTCGTCATAGGTCCTTTGCTTTTACGCCAGGCCAATAGAGCCCGCAAACAAACGTAGGTCCGATTGTACCACGAAGCGATTAAGCAATCAAGCGTATTGCCCGTCGCGCCAAAGTCGAGTATACTAGAACCAAATGAAAGTGCGATCTGTTACCTGTTTCGTCCCTATGACGTATCCCTTCGACGAAGGGAGTACCGTGGCGATCGGGCGTTTTCTCAAGGCGGCACGCCAGATGCTTGAAGATGCGGGCCTGGAAACCCAAACACTGCGTCTGGCTACGCCTCCCTTTACCGAGGTATTGGGTGACCCCACGGCTACCCAGGTGGTCGATATGGCCCAGGTGCTCGAAGCTGCCTGTGCCGAGCAAGGTATTGATTATGTCTCCATTGGCCCGGCCCTGGTAGATCAGCCGGACGCGCTGCTCTCGCCCATCTACCGCGTGCCGGATGTGTTGAGCCGCACCCAAGGGGTGTTTGCCACAGTTGCCCTGGCTTCAGCCGAGCGGGGCATCAACCTGGCGGCTATTCAGGCCAGCGCCGAAGTGATTCGGGAGGTTTCCCAGACCACGTCTCAGGGTTTTGGCACATTGCGCTTTGCAGTGCTGGCCAATTGCCCCCCCGGCTCTCCCTTCTTTCCGGCAGCCTATCACGATGATGGGCCTTCTCGATTCGCCTTTGCCACCGAGGCGGCCGATTTGGTCGTGACTGCCTTTCGTCACGCGCGTACCTTAGAGGAGGCACGCCAAAATCTGGTAGAGGGATTCGCGAACGCTGTCAGGCGGCTCACTGCTGTGGCCGACCGACTGGTGGACGAGCATCATCTTCACTTTGGGGGTATTGACTTCTCGCTGGCCCCCTATCCCGACCAGTCAGTCAGCATTGGCGCCGCTATCGAGCAATTGGGAGTTGATCGCTTCGGTGGTTCAGGCACATTGTTTGCAGCGGCTTTCATCGTCGATTGTCTGCGCCAGGTCCAGTTCCCCCATTGCGGTTACTCGGGCCTGATGTTCCCCATATTGGAAGACAGCGTACTGGCCGCCCGCGCCGACGATGGGTTGTATGGCATTGACAGTTTGCTCCTTTACTCCAGCGTGTGTGGGGCGGGCCTGGACACGGTGCCATTACCCGGGGATACCGGCGTTGACGAACTGGCCGGCATCCTGCTCGACATGGCGACGGTGGCCGTGACACTGAACAAGCCTCTGAGTGCTCGATTGATGCCGGTACCTGGCCTCACCGCCGATCAGCGTACCGCGTTTGACTTTGACTATTTCACCAATGCCCGGGTGCTTCCTATCAAATCGAGCGGCATCTCTCAATTGCTACGCCGGAACCAGTTTATCTCGCTCCGCAACCGGAAGTAGAGGCGAAGTGTGCCTGAGAAGGAGCGTAATGCTTTGGCTTAGCTGGCGTGGGAGATGTGACAGCCGACTGCGGGTTATGTGTCGGACAGGCGTCAAGCGTTGAGGGCCGGATTGTGCTACCCTTATTGCGTCAGAATAAGACCCTAGTCCTCTTGCAGAGGCAACATCGACAAAATTTTGTCGATGTTGCCTCTGCAAGAGGACTGAGGGTTTTCAAAACTCTCAGGGTCTGCCAGGCAATTGCGACTCCAGCCTGCCTGTGATAAAATGCACAGTAGATTCGAAAGCAAATGAAGCAATGGGAGGAGGTAAAACCATGAAAAGCCTCAGTACCTCCAACCTGAGGCGACAGGGGCGAGCCCTGGCCCCTTTGGTATTGGGCGTGGCTGCACTGGTGTGGTTGCTGGGCATATGGGGTGGGTTGCCGGCAGCGGAGGCGCGCGGGCCGTCAGCAGCCAATCCGGACACTACAGGTCTTGCCTTGTCCAGTAGTGACATGATTACCTACTACGTATTCCTGCCGCTTATATTCAAGGCGCCCCCTTACGTATTCTTTGACGATTTCAGCAATCCCAATAGCGGCTGGCCCACGGCTCCCAATAACGTCTTGCCCGACATCTGTAGCTTCGATTACTACCAGGGGCACTATCGCGTGAAGGTCACTGGTTACAGTGCATCCGGTGATGCGCGCTGTACTGTTCCCGGCTTCCCGGTTCCAAAGCAGGTAAACGGGACATTTAGTGTGAGTATACGGCGCACATCCGACTCGAGCCGCGACGTGCTTTACGGATTTTTCTTCGGTGCGGGAACGAATCTCTATGAGGACCGCTGGGCGCTGGAGGTCAGCCCAGACAAGGATTGCGGCGATAAGGGATATTTCTGGTTGAGTGCCATTGAGGACGGTGAGGATAAGGGCCTCATCGACGTTGTGTGTACCGACGCCATCA
The DNA here is from genome assembly GCA_964439175.1 of uncultured Anaerolineales bacterium. Lineage (GTDB taxonomy): Bacteria > Chloroflexota > Anaerolineae > 4572-78 > NAK82 > CAYTNQ01. The sequence goes on from CAYTNQ010000075.1 coordinate 14,741, forward strand.
ATACAGGTAATGCGTGGAATGAGTTGAAAGTTATTCGTACCTCAGACAAGATCTATATCTACATCAATGACCGGCTCAAAGGTACTTACAACAACTCATACCTGCGTGACAAGGGGTACTTTGACCTGGAAGTTGTCTCTTTGTATCCCGACACCTCGGATTCCAAACCTACCTACGTCGAGTTTGACAACTTCAAAGTGCTAAGCACTACCGCTCTCCCATAGAGCGAACAGCATCGGCTACCGAGACGAGACAGGCGGCGTAGGCCGGGCGTCAGATAGGCGTCAAGCGGCAACAACAAAGATTGTGATATATTGGTTGGCGTTAATCGGTGTGGGGCTCGGAGCTACAAGGGCCGGGAACGGAGCCGCAAGGGCGGTGACTCGGCTCTATCCTCTGGGGGCATCGAGCCCCATACTGTCCAGACTTATCGTCAGGTTTTATACCAGGAGCCGGGACCTTGGTCCCGGCTCCTGGCTTGCTGCTCCTCTGACTACACCTGTGCCGCAGGTGCGAGCTGACCACCGTCTACTGACTACTGAACACTGAACACTGATCACCCCGGCCCGCTGGCGCGAGCCACCTGTGCCGCGCCGTCAGGTGCAGGCAGGGCGGGCTGGCTACTGACCACTGATCCCCAGCACGTCCCAATACGCGACCAGTGTCTCACTCGCACTTTTCTCCCAGGTGAAGCGGGCTGCTTGTTCCAGTCCCTTCTCGCGCATCTCCTCGTGCAGGTTTTCCTGGATGCAGAGAGCAATGATCGCCGCGGCCAACTGCCGGGGGTCGTCGGGATCAATCTGAAAGGCAGCAACTCCAGCCAGTTCGGGCAGGGAGGCGGCGTGGCTGGTGACTACGGGTGTGCCGCAGGCCATAGCCTCCAGAATGGGCAGACCGAAGCCTTCGTAACGAGAGGGGAAGGCGAAAACGGTCGCAGCGCTGTAAAGCGCCGGCTTGTCGGCTTCATCTACCCAGCCGGGGAAGCGAAGGGCATCGGTCACTCCCAACTCAGCGGCGATACGGCGTGGGTCTGGGAAAAAGGGCGTATCTTTCGCCGGCAGCTCCCCGGCCATCACCAGGGGATAGTCGTCGCCCAGCGCACTATAGACCCAGGTGTAAGCGTGCAGCAACCCCTGCGCGTTTTTGCGCACGTCAAAACCGGCCAGCCACAGGACAAAAGTTTCCGGCAAATCGTATTTACGGCGGATGGCTTTGAGGGTGTCCGGGTCGTCAATTGGCCGGTAGTAGGGCGCAGGTGCCAGGTAGACCACCCGCACGCGGCGGCCAGGGACATTCAAGTGCGCCAGGATGTCCCGTTTGCTGGCCTCGGAATCGGTCAGGATGAGGCGGGTGTGGACAGCCGCCGACGCCACCAGCGATGTGTAGAGCCGGACCAACACGCTTCCCCGGTATTGGGGCAGCACCATTGGGATGAGATCGTGGATGGTTGTCACGCCGGGCACGGTAGGGCTTAGAGGTGGGGCAAAGTAGGGGATATGGGCCAAATCAACACCAAGCTGATTACAAGTGTGGGGGAAAGTATTTTGCTCGAACCAGAGTTTTCCCAGGTTGCCGGGCCGGCATGGAACGGGTAACAGCGTCACCCGCTCAGGCAACGTCTCACTCGTTTGGCTACTCGTGGCCCATTCCGGCACCACCAGGACTATTTCCAACGATGGGTCTTGTTGAACCAGGGCAGGTACGAGATAACGCACTGTCTGACCACTGCCGGTGGCCGGTTGATCCCAGAACCAGCCATTAATTGCCAGGCGCATCGCCATTGGGAACCTCTGCCATTGATATTTAACCCCAGGGTGATTATACCCTGATTCTCAACAGAGCCAAGCGATGTAACTACTCAGGCCAGATAACCCTTGCGAAGGTTTGGTGAGAGTTTTCAGAGCGAAAATGCCCTGGCCTACCGAAAACTGCCCTGTTAGCCAGGTGATTCGCAACCTTCGCAAGGGTGGCTGAGTAGTTACCAAGCGATTAGCATTGCTGAAGCTAGAGCATTTGACTTTTGCCCCTTGCCGTTTTATGATACCGTTGCGGTTTATAATACCCACGTGCGTTGGGTAGACTGTGTGGGGTGAGCCAATTGGATCAATTGGGTGATCTGCTGCGCCAATCTCGGGAGCAGTTGGGCTTAAGCCTGGATGAAGTTGAAGCCTCAACACACATCAGACGTGCTTATTTGGAAGCGCTGGAAGCGGAAAATTTCGACGCGCTCCCCAACCGGGTTGCCACGCGCGGCTTCCTTCGCAACTATGCCTCTGCTCTGAAGCTAGACGCGACCTACGTACTTGAGCTTTATGAACAAGGTCGCACCCATGGAGTCGTGGGCCGTCCAGCCTTTATCGAGGATCGGGTACAACTCAAAAGCATCCCTATGACGCCTCCTTCTAGATTCTCGCCCGATTTGCTCATTGGATTCCTTTTGATCACTGCACTGCTGGGCGCCATCCTATACTTTGTTTACGAGCAATACCTGTTGCCCCTGGAACTGACATCGGCTACTAGCTTTTCTCCAGCTACCAGTGAGGCGGCGATTCTTCTCCCCACGCCCACGCCGCCGCCCACCGACACTCCTACACCTACTATTACCCCTACCCCGCTATTCTACACTGGCGTCACCGTCGAGTTGGTCATTACGAACGAGTCGTGGGTGCAGGTGTTGGTGGACGAGACCAAAGCCTTTGAGGGCGTACTTCAGGCGGGCGAGCGGCGACATTGGACCGGCGACCACCAGGTAGCCGTGCGGGCTGGTAACGCCGGGGGAGTGGAAGTTATCGTCAATGGTGAGTCTAAGGGCCTGATGGGAGAGCCCGGCCAGGTAATTGATCAGGTGTGGGAAAAACTCGAAGGGACCCCCGCCCCCCCTAATCAGGATGATGTGGCCGACACGCCAACCCCTACTCCTGGTCCATAGAGTAGGGGCAGAGCAAGCCCTATCATCCCTCCAGGTTGATCTCGTCGTTGTCTCTAAGTTATTTCTGGACAAGGGATAAATGCAAACTTCAGGCTATTCCTCAGAACTCCTCCTTTGATGGTAGTGCCCCATCAAAGTGATCTTGATAGACCCGATTCAGCCGCCATAGGCGTGGCCTTGGAATATCATAATCTCTGTGATGGGGTAGTAATATGACCAGCGGCTTTATGATCAGCCTTCAAGGCCCCCTGAAAATAATCAGAGCGATGTCCCGTTCTTGGTAAATTATCCATCAATGGTCTGTTGGCCGACGAATAAGGCCTCAAATTAACTATAACTATTCCAATAGTTCTTGAGTCCCTTTGACGTAGAGCCGCTATACGTGATAAAATCTGATAAGAATACGAAAATCCCCTGTTCGTTTCATCTTCCACAAGGGACTGGGGCATTGATGCAAAGTGACGTAGAATTGGTTCTGGTAGTTGAGGATAGCCCGGAGCTGACTTCATTCCTGGTTAACACGTTGCTGCCGCACTATGGATATCGAAGTGTGTCGGTAACGACTGGTGCCCAGGCATTGCACATTATTGACGAACAACACCCTGATGTCCTGCTAATGGACATAGAACTGCCTGACGTAAACGGACTGGATTTGGTAGATCAGTTGCGCCAGCAAGGAATCAAAACGCCAGTCATTGTAACCACCGCCTTCGGCTCCGAGGAAACAGCCGTGCGCGCTTTTCGGCTGGGTGTACGGGATTACTTGATCAAACCCTATACTGCCGATCAGGTTGCGGCTGCCATTGAGGATGCCCTTTACCTGAGCCGGCTGGAAGAGGAAAAAGAGCGGCTGACGCAGCAATTACAAAGACGGGTGCAAGAACTGACCGTCCTGGAGCGGATAGGTCGGTCGGTGGCTGCTGTATTAGACCTGGACACTCTCCTCAACCGTATCGTTGAGGCGAGTGTTTTTATTACCCAGGCCGACGAAGGGTTTCTGTTGCTTCTCGACCTGGAGTCCAACGAACCCTACCTGCGAGCAGCCAAGAATCTGGAGGAGGATCAGGTCCGTCTCTTGTACCTTAAAGTAAAAGATAATCTACTGAGACAGGTCCTACGCACCGGCCAGCCGCTTAGCCTGGGAAACGTGGAAGATGCCAGCAGTAATTTAAAAGTTGCCACTGGCTATTCCGTCCGATCCCTTTTATATGTGCCCCTCGTCGCTCAAGACAAGGTAGTCGGTGTCCTATCGGTTGATAACCGCACGACTCCGCGAACTTTCTCGCAAAACGATGTGGAGCGCCTGTCGGCCCTGGCCAATTACGCTGTCATCGCCCTGCAAAACGCCTGGCTGCATGAATCGCTCAAGGAGCATGCAGCCCAAGTTGAAGCTACCTATGTCGAACTGAAGGAGCTCAGCCAAATCAAAACGCAGTTTGTGCAAGACATATCGCACGAACTGCGTGTGCCTCTTACTTTCATTAAAGGCTATGTTGATTTACTGCGAGAAGGCGCTTTCGGCGAAGTCGGATTAGAGCAATTGGAACCTTTAGATATTATTGCTGAGCGGACCGAGCGAATCACCCAGTTGGTGAGTGATATGCTTACCCTCCAACGCCTGGAGTCGGAGGGGATTGATTTGACCCAGGTGAACCTGTCTGAGATTGCCCATACCGCGATTGAAGGCGCGCGAGCTGCTGCCCAACGCGCTGGACTAATCATCGAAGAAGAGATTCCCGGGACTTTGCCGGCTATCGTCGGAGATCCAGATCAACTGCCGCGCGTCTTCGACAATTTGCTCAGCAACGCTATCAAGTTCAGCCCCGATGGCGGTACGGTGACCGTGCACATCTACGAGGAGCGCGACCATGTGAACGTGTACATCTCTGACACAGGCATCGGCATCTCCTCTGAGAACTTAGAGCACCTTTTCTCTCGCTTCTATCGGGCTAACGAGTCAGAGGGCAAACGCATCGCGGGAACGGGGCTAGGGCTTTCCATCGTCAAGGCGATTGTCGAAGCACACGGAGGACAGGTATCTGTGCAAAGCCAGGAAGGCCAGGGAAGCACCTTCGGTTTTTCTTTACCGAAAACTGGGCCTGCTTCAAGTCCGGCCCCGCCCCCCGCGCCACTCAACAGTGTGGGCCAATATTTTCCCCTCGCATATGGAACTTAGCAGAGTCTCAAGGAAACTTCGCCAGAGGAGAGATTACTCATCGCCTGGATTGACGACAACAACACTTTCGACTATACTTCTATATCCAACGCATTCGGATGTATCTCTCTGTAGAAAAAATTTCCGAATTGTGAGAGCAGTATGTCGCTCCATCTCCTCGGAAACTCTATGTACAGGGGTAATATGCTTCTTCGGTGCGGGATGGAGAATTGGGTAATCAAGGCTTCTAATCCTTGAACTCTGATTCCTGATCCCTGACCATTGGGTTCAATTTCGGGAGGAGGAGAGATTGGAATCCATTGGCGTTGAGCTGCGCGACGTGGTTAAGCGTTTCGGCGACGTGGTGGCTGTGGATCGCGTGTCGCTGCGCATCCGCGATGGCGAATTCTTCTCGCTGCTCGGTCCGAGTGGATGTGGCAAAACGACCACCCTGCGAATGATTGCCGGCTTTGAACAGCCGACTGAGGGTGAGGTGTTTATTGCCAGCCAGCCTGTCGCTGGTGTCCCCGCCTTTGAGCGCAATACCAACATGGTGTTTCAGAACTACGCGCTCTTCCCTCACATGACAGTTGACCAAAACGTGGCCTTTGGACTTGAGATGAAGCGGGTTCCCCGAGGTGAGATCAACCGGCGCATAACTGAGGTGCTGGAGATGGTCCGTCTGCCAGGCATGGAGGATCGCCGTCCCAACCAGCTATCTGGTGGACAGCAGCAGCGGGTGGCGCTGGCTCGGGCGCTGGTCAACCGGCCGGCAGTACTCCTTCTGGACGAGCCTCTTGGCGCTTTGGATCTCAAATTGCGCAAGGAGATGCAGCTTGAGCTAAAGGACCTGCAAGATCGCGTCGGCATCACCTTTGTCTATGTTACTCACGACCAGGAAGAAGCGCTCACTATGTCCGACCGTATTGCGGTGATGCATCAGGGACGGGTGCTACAGGTCGGCACGCCGACCGAGATTTACGAGCGCCCCAACTGCCGCTTCGTGGCCGATTTTATCGGTGAGA
>CAYTNQ010000076.1:0-20801 GCA_964439175.1 uncultured Anaerolineales bacterium
TGACCGACCGATTCATCGTCGGGGCCGGCGATTCCTATGACCCGGGCGACACGGGGGGAAGCGACTCGGTGAATCTACAGCATAACCATTCGGGTTTCGTTGGCTATGAGAGTTCGCACACACATGCCGATGGGACCTATGCGACGGATAATGAGGCGGCACATCACCACTCCGCCGACGGTACGTTGACGGCGGCACAGGCTGCCGTAGGTGACAGGATTTCGGCTGATGCCAATCTGGACGGCATCATGATAATAACGACGAACTACGACCATACGCATGATGTGACCGGAGATACCAGCGACGCAGGCTCACACGCGCATGATGTGACCGGCACGTCGGCGTCTGGCAGTAGCCACCGGCATGCCATCGGCAATTCGTTAGCGGCAACCGAGAATCGGCCGGCGTTCTATGCGCTGTGTTTCATCATGAAAGATTAGGTGACCAGCCTTCCGGGATGTGCTCCGGGTCGCTCCACACGATCCAGTAGCCGGGCGGGATAGCGGGGAATTCGTCGGGCTTCGTCATCTGGTTATTTCCGCCAACTCATTGCTGCAATTCTGCATGTTCCAATGTTACATCCAGCGCCCCCAGCATATCCACCGCCGCCTTGATTTGCCCGCTGAACGTGACCGGCTGATCTTTGGCCAGGCCGAGCGCCACGTCGTCTGGCACAGCGAATCTGACCTCCGCATAGCTCAGGATTTCGTCTGGTGAATCCATGTCGATCACCACCTTATAGCGCCCCGGTTCGCCAGTCACCTCGTCGATCCAGCCTTGCCAGTCGACGACCATCGTTCCCTCGATCTGGGTACGGTAATTCTTCCACTGCGCTTCCGTCATCGCCTCATGGCTGGCGCGGATCTCCTCGAACGGCGGTGCCGATGGCACGGGCGTATCGGTCGGCTCGGGAGCTGGCGTGTCGGTCGGCACGGGCGTGTCCGACGGAGCCAGCGCCAGCGTGCTTCCTGGCACCATGGCTGGCGCTCTGGCGGCCGGCGTCTCCGACGTGCCCGGCATGAGCATGCCGATTACCAGTGCGCCGGCGCAGCACAGGGCCAGGACGCCGGCGGCGGCGAAGAGGACGTATCTTTTTTTCATGGCGGGACTCCTGTGGGGTTCTGTGAGGTTTTGTACCAGTATACCACAGGTTCGGGCGGAGTTCAATAGACCGATTGTTCGATTTGAGGGTTGACAGGGAAAGAGATGTGTGGTAGAATATGGTTTGTAATATTGTAAGACTTTACAGGTAATCAAATGGATAGAGAGCGTCGCATTACTGTCAGCGTGACGGAAGAATTTCATAGAAGCGTTCGGATAAAAGCCGCCGAACGAGGTGTATCTATTTCTGAGGTGGTGCGGGCGCTCCTGAGGTTATGGTTATCGGGCAAGATAGAACTGCCTGAAAAATAGGCGGGCCGTCAGTGTGCGATCACACACGAACGGCCCTAACCCGGCAGCCAGAGGACTACCGGGCTAGCCGGGATTATAGCACAGCCAGAGGAGTGCAACAAATGCTAATCGCAAGTGAACCACGCAATGGCGAAGTCAGCATCTTGATTGACGCCAAGGATGCCAACGTCATCGCCCACGGCTTGACCGAGGCGGCGACGGCAATGGGGAAGAGTGGTCATTGGAATGAGGCATATGTCAGGGAGATGTCGCTGTTAGCCAGCGTTTTCAACCTGGCTTTCTACGCCGTCCAGACCGCGCCCGTCAGTGACGAGCCAGCCCATATTGACGGTATCCTGGCTGATAAGGTAGAGGTTGAAAGCTGAAAGTCATTAAGGCACATCGGATTCGCCTCAATCCAATGACTGAGCAAGAAGCGTATTTCTGGCAGGCCGCGGGCGTCGCCCGGTACGCTTGGAATTGGGCGCTTGGCGAATACAACCGACGCAAAACCGAAGGGCTGTCGGTCAAGATTGTCGGCAAGGGCGAGACGCTTAAGAGTGAATTCACGGCATTGAAAAAGACCGATTGTCCCTGGCTTGCAGATGTGACCTCATATGCCTATCAAGCTGCGTTCATTGACATGCAAAGAGCCATCTCCCGCTACTGGAAGCTCAAGAAAGAGGGACAGCTAGAGCCACCCAAGGGTTGGAAAGGACGAAAAGATGGGCGACCATTCGGCTGGCCCCGATTCAAATCGAAGCGGAAGTGTACGCCGTCATTCTACCTTGCCAACAATGGATGTTTCAGGCTAGACGGGCATTGGGTCAGAATCCAGAAATGCCCCGACCTGGTCAACATGGCCGAGGAGCTGCGTTTTAATGGTAAAGCTATGGGAGCTAGAGTCACGTATCAGCACGGTCATTGGTGGCTATCGGTTCAGGTAGAGGTGGAACATGAACCGCCCCAACACGATGGAGGTGCGGTAGGGATAGATCTGGGTGTCAAATACCTGGCTGTGACCAGTGACGGGCAGGAATTCCACAATCCCAAGGCGCTACAGAGAGCACAGCGCAAACTACGCAGACTGCAACGAAAGCTGGATCGCCAGCGGCGGGCGAACAATCCCGATAACTACAACGCCGATGGAATGGTCAAAAAAGGGCCTAAAGAATGGACTATCTCCAACAACATGCGGGAAACCGAGGGCCAAATTGCCAAGCTCCACTACCGCGTGGCTTGCATCCGTAATGAGGCCAGCCATACCATGACGACTGAAATAGCTAGGCGCTATAGTATCATAGGCATTGAAGACTTGAACGTCAACGGGATGCTCAAGAACCATAGCCTGGCGAAAGCCATCAGCGACGCGGCTTTGTACGAAAAGCGTAGGCAATTGGAATACAAAAGCGCCTGGAACGGTGGCGTAGTTGTCCCGATTGACATGTGGTTTCCCTCCAGCAAGCGCTGCAACGAGTGTGGCTGGATCAATGTTGACCTGAAGCTCAGCGATAGGCAATGGACATGCCAGAACTGCGGGGTGATACACCCACGTGACGGAAACGCCAGCAAAAATATTCGTGATGAAGCCCTACGGTTGGTGGGGTTAAACGCCAACTCCTCGCCAGACTACTCAGATGGAGAGGTAAAACGCCTCAACGCTAATTCAGACGGAGGTCTGATTGTTGGGGAATCCACAGGAGAATCTATGGGACTATGAGTATTCTCCACGCGCATGTGGGGTGAGGGCTCTCAATCCGACTCCTGGCTGACATCGGCGCACCAGGAGCACTGGAGAGCAAAAAAACGCGGTCGCATGATTTACCATACCGGCACGACCTGGGACGCCAGGGGCGCGCCAGCGTGGCCAGCCAGGAGCGGCGCTGGATGATAACCGTGGCAGAACCGACCATTATAGTAGACTGGAACCGGGTAGAGACACGCCAGACGGCGAACGGCTACGAGTTATTGTGTCCCGAGTGCAAGCGCTGGGTTGCGGCGCTGCTGACCACGGCGGCCGGCATCATGTGCGCGGGCTGCTGGAAGCGCAAGGGCAGCGGTTAGCGTGTTGGCTCACCTCGCGTGGGCATCGAGGGAGTCAGTTCTTACTTGGGTAGGAGCTGACTCCCCCACAGGGGCTGAGTGAAAATGTGTACACTCCACGCGGGCGGGGACGTCTGACCAGGAAAAAACCGGTGACATCGTGTCACCGGTTAATAATGATGTCAAGTTGTCGGATTTAGATGTAAACCCTATGCGTGTGGGGAACAAGCGGAACTTTAATTTTTTGCAATTACAAATTTTTAAAGTATACCCTACGGGGGCGGAGATGAAAAAAACTTCATTATATATATAATGAAGTGTTGGACAGTGCGCTCCGCGCGGGCGGAGATGGAAAATAATGTAACATTACATTATTTTGTCGAGAAAGCGTACACCCCACGCGGGTGGGGACTTGACGACATTATTCAAGTTGACAATGTAAACTTGAAGGACGCTCCACGCGGGCGGGGACGTCTCTGCAAACATTTTTTAGGTATCTATGGATACCTAAAGTAAACCCTACGGACGGGGGGGGCATCGTGCTGGCTTATCTGTCAAGAAATTGACAGATACAACTCGTACCTATCATCCCCATCCACCTGGGGCGCACGTGCAAAAATCAAAAGATTTAATTTTGCACCAACTTTTCATCCCCACCCACCTGGGGAGTACTCATATTCACGCGGGCTACGTGGGACCATAGCACCAGGCGACTCGACGCCAAACAGACTTGACAGGGGCATGGGGTTATGGTAAAATGTGTGGTGACCAAACATAGAGGAGCGCAACATGGGCGATAAGCTGACGGCTGGAGAAGTGGCGAAAGAACTTGGATACCACGTTAACCACGTTTACCGCTTACTGAAGCAAGGGAAGCTAAAAGGCCAGCAATTCAACCGAGTATGGATTATCGATCGTAGAGAAGTGGAGCGCATCAAGGCCCAGCAAGACGAACACGGGCGACTATCGTAAACCGAGTATCACCGGGCGTATTGTACGCCCTGATTTTTCCAATGCTATGTTAAGTCAATACACATAAGAGGAGTGCAATCATGTTGGCAGCAGCGGACGTAGGATATTCTCACACGAAAAGTGCGACGGACGGACGGCGGGCGATCTTTCCCAGCGTCCTGGGCGAAGTGCAACAGTCTCACCTGGACCTGGACCTGGCAGAGCGCAACGGCTATCAGCAGATAGAGACCGAGGACGGCGTTTGGTTCGTGGGGGACGCGGCCCTGGAACAGAGCGCGCAGCAGACCCGGCGCCAGGACAGGGGCTGGATCGAGACGCCGGAATACAAAGCCCTGATCCTGACGGCACTTACCGAGCTGACCGGGGCAACGGGCGCCACCGTGGAGCTGGTAACCGGATTACCCGTCGGCTACTACGCGGACCGGGCGAAGCTGGCGGACAGGCTGAAGGGCGCGCACCTCGTCAAGCGGGCCGGGCGCCGGCGTGGCCAGCGCATCGAGATAGCGCAAGTCGTGGTATTGCCCCAAGGGCTGGCGGCTGTCCTGAGCGAAGCACTTGACGACCGGGGCAAGGTGCGAAGCGGACCCGTCTCACAGGGGACCGTGGGCCTGTTGGATATCGGCGGTCACACCGTCAATATCGCCACCTTCCAGGAGTTGAGAGAGATAGCACGCCAGACAGCCAGCATCGACGCCGGCATGTGGGGGCCATTGACTGAGATAGGGAAGCGCATTAACGCAGCCTATCCCGGACAGGAGCTACGCGGGCACGCCATCGTCGAAGCCGTCAAGAGCGGGCACATCAAGCATTACGGCGAACCGCAGGACGTCAGCGGTATCGCACAGAACGTGTTGCGACCCTTCGCCCGGCGTATCCTGGCAGAAGCCAGCCAGGTGTGGGGCAGCGCGGCGCAACTGGACATGCTGCTGATTGCCGGCGGCGGTGCCGAGGTGGTAGGGCCGGCGCTGGAAGCGGAATACCCGCATGCGCGCATCGTGGCTAACCCGCAGTGGGCAAACGTGGAGGGCTACCTGAAGTTTGGACGCCGGCACTTCGGGGGTTAACGATGGCCCATATTGTTAATTTCTCATTAGACGCAGAGGCGGACCGGGACATTATACGCTGGCTGGATGAACAGACGAACCGGAGCGCAGCAATCCGGGCGGCAATCCGGGCCTACATGGCGAAAGAAAGGGGAGTGACCCTGGCCGACGTTCTGGCGGAGATCCGGGCGCTCCCTTCCAAGATGACCATGGTAGGCACCAGCCCGCCGGAGGCAGAGGCCAAAGGCGACGAACCGAAAGCGGCAGCCGAAAACCTGGACGGCCTGCTGGACCGGCTAAACGGGGAAGATTGGACTTGATGATTAACAATTGTTATGCAATGGAAAATTTGGAACCCAAGAACGAGGCTGAGACTCTGGCGCTCTTCAAGATTTTACAGGAGAGAACCGGCTGGTACATCGTTCGAGAGCAACGAGCGTTTCCAGACGTGATCATTGAGAACGAAACCGGCGCCCAACTGGTGGCAGAGTTCGAGTACAAGGCGCGCAACTTTCGGCATCACGGTCACCCTACCGATGGTTGTGATCTGGTGATCTGCTGGCGCAACAACTGGCCGGACGCGCCTCTGCCGATTTGGGCGCTGGAGGCGGGCCTGCCAGCCATAGATCCGCTATGGCTGGACTGGGAAAGAGAACGTATCGGTTCGCTACTTTCCGAAAGAGACGGGCGAATAGAGACACTGGAACACGAAGTTAAAAAACTCTGCCTGGAAGTCGAACGCCAGGGGCGCGAGCTGCTGCAACTCAGGCTGGATTTAGGAAAGGCTATTACGCCCACCGGCACAATTGCAATCAGAGACGTGGCTACCCTGTACACCGCCGATATAACTGACCACGAACGTGCTTGGAACTATTTCTGTGGTCTACAGGAAATTTTATCCAGCCTGACGCCTGAACAAACGGCAGCCCTGGACAGCTTAGAATTGTGAGGTGAAACGATGACTCTAATCGAGGTATACTCAGACCCGGCAGGGGACTACCTGGGGACCGTCCTGGTAGATCCGGACCGACTACCATTCAAGCGCTTCTATGGCCTGTTCTGGTGGGCACCGGCGGCCTGGGAGCTGACCAAAAGGTGGGTGAACTGATGACAGACGAAGAGCTGCAAGAGGCAATCGAACAAGTCAAGCAGTGGGCATATCGAACCAAGATTCGCGTATACCAGCATAACATGCCATCGCTGGATGAACTGGCGGACACACTGCTAAAAGAACGCAGGCGAACCGATGAGGAAACGCTGATAGCCTATATCCGTCACAACTACACCGATTATGAAGCCCTGTTGGCAGAAGCCAGGAATCGCATGCCCTGGTGGATTGCCAGTGTTCCCGACGAAGTGTGCAACATTTTACGGGCACGGATTAACCGAAAGATTGCCAAGGTATTATCTGAAAAAGTCAAGCAGGAGCGACACTAATGAGAACCGTGGCAGAACTTCAAGCCCAACCGCAATCCACGCTATGGGTAGACATCCAGCTAGATCCGCCCGCGCTGGCGATCCGGCGCAAAGGTGGGGGCCTGGTACAGATTGACCAGGCAGAGGTAAGCGATTTAATCACTACGCTGAGTCTGGCAACCCTCGAACTGCAGGCGTTGAAAGCAGAAACTGACGACGCCCGCACCGATGAGGAGAAGGACGCCGACGATCGGCTGGAGTGGCTGGAGTGGTTGCACGGCACGCCAGACGAACCTGCCTGTCCCAATTGCGGCGTCCCTATGACGAACAAAGACCAACGCACTGGCGAGTCATGGTGTTACTGGTGTTCGGCGCGTGCGAGCGCTGAGTTCGACGACTCGCCTATCGCTGGTGAGGATAGCGACGTGGCTGGCAAGCCAGACGATTTTTACGACGGTGGGGAAGAACACTCGGACGTGTGGTGAGGTAGGCCTATGGCCAAATGGTACGAGTACCAGGCGAACCAATCCAATAATAGCGACGTGGCGTCGCTGGCGCGGCGCCTGGCTGAGATAGAACGCAGGCAGGCGGCTTTTGAGCAACGGCTGGCGTTCCTGGAACGGCGGCCTGTGGCCAGCGGCGACCAGGCGCGTATGCCCTATTCCTGGAGTGACGAGGCAGGGGATCCCTACTACCATCGCCAGCCAGACCTGGCCGGCACCATAGAGCGGGTGGGGGCCTGGACTTCGACCACACAAAGAATTGTGGCAGACCTGACCAGTAGCCAAACGGCGCGGCGCACCTTGCAAGAGGCCTGTCTGGCCGGTATCTTCTTCACCTGCGCGGGTGGGTTTGCGGCGGCGCTGGGACACTTACCCTGGTTTGCGGCGCCTATCGTGGGGGTGACCGGTGCCAGCCTGAGTCTGGCGGTCCTGGTGGCTCACAACCGGACGCTGCTAGACCGGTTGGTGAGTAGCCAGGCGTCCAGGAATGAGAAACGGCGTGCTGAATTGCGCGTTCAGATCGACTCGCCCCGGGGGGGCCAGACGGCCGACTTTCTACACCTCAACTCGGATGTGACCACGGCGCAACTGGCGGAGTTTGCGCGGGCGGTCCTGGACGGCGCATCGCTGGCGGTCCACAAGTGGACGGGGCAGGGGAGTCTGTTCACCCGCGGCCAGTTTGATGACCTGATGAGTGAACTGGTCAAGATGAACTACGTCCGGGAGGCAGCGGGCAACGTGGGGCGTTCGCTGACGAGCAAGGGCAAGGCGCTCATGCGGGCGCTGGCTGAAAAGGGCTGATTTTCTGTGTGTGTACGTGTGTGTACGGGACCATTAGGCGCTTTTGGGGTCCGGGGGCCTGTGTGCAAGAGGGGGCGTACACACAAATAGGTGATAGAAAAGGGGGTGAGGCGATACAAGACTTTTTCGTCAAAAAAGTTTTTTGCAATTTGACATTTGTCTGGAGGTGAGGTATAATGTCATATGGATTAGTCATTGGAGGCACCATGTCAGAAAAGGTCACGACACAAGAAGCGGCTGATATCCTGGGCTACAACCGTCGCCACATTTACCGTTTGCTCAAAAGTGGCGTCTTGACGGCGGAGCGTTTCGGCCCCGTCTGGATGATTGACCGTGAGGACGTGAAACGCATCAAGGCACAACAGAACGAACACGGACGTTTGCCACCCAAAGAGTAAGATCGTCTCTTTTTTTACTCTGTCAATGTCTAATCACTATGTCATATTCTGGACGCGCTAGATGGCCGAAGAACACAACTCAACCAACCGTTTTGGCGGGGGCTGGTACTGGAAGTTAGGCGAAGATGAATTACTGCGCATCGGAGAGACCATCGAGGCAGAGGGACCGGGCAAGGGCATCACCATGTTTCCCTGGATACTCGACCGCTACGAGCGCGTCTTGCGTCTCAGGCCGAGTGAGGCGTGGCTTTTGAAACGCATGCTGAAGCACGCCTGGAAGTTTAAGGGCATCGTCTATATCAGCATGCGCAAGGTATCCCGTGAGGCGCTGGTCACACGACCAACGCTGACAGAATGGACTAAAGCACTTATGGACCTGAATTACATCACTCTGGTTAAGAAGGGCGAAGGCAACGACCGGCGGCGGCGCTACGATGTCTCCGGCATCTACGCCGCCCTGGCTCTTTGCATCGCTGCTGATCCTGGCTCCAGGTGGTCACGGGAACGAGGCGAGCCATTGCCGATTGAAAAAGTCATAGGCCTGACGCACAATAGCCGGCGCTTCGATCTGGACCTTGAGGCGTTGCAACAGCTCAGCCCACAAAGAATCAATGGTGATTTCGATGGCTAGGAAATTTAGCCATGCATGGCTTGGAAAATTTAGCCATCGACCTTATATGGCTAAGAAATTTAGCCATATAAGCATATCTCCTAAGCACATGATTTTAAATCACATCCCCCCCCTAATAAGGGGGCGTGCGCAAAAAAACGCGCACGCCGCGCTCTCTTTCTCTCACTTCTGGAGGTGCCTATGAACTGAACCCTTCGGCGTCTTATTGAAAGCGGGCCATGCTGAGGCTGAAACCCTCAACACGACCCTGACCCGGCAGCCAGAGGACTGCCAGGCTACCGGGGATTATAGCACAACCAGAGGAGTGCTTAAAATGTTAATAGCAAATTCACCACACGACGGCGAGCTGGCTATCCTGATTAATGCCAGCGACGCGAACACCATTTCGCACGCCCTGACCCTGGCAGCGGCGGAGCTGGCCAGGAGCGGCACCTGGGACCAGAACTATACCAGGGAAATGGAGCTGCTGGGGGCAACGTTCGGCGTGGCCTTTTACGCCCTTCAGACGGCACCCGAGGGCGGAGATCCCGACGGCCTGCCGACGCTGAACACTATCACCTACCATCGCAACGCCGGGGAAGCCGACAATGGGTAAGAACGGCAAGACCCGGCAGGTAACCGACTTCGACCGCCAGCAAGCGCGGGGCCTGCGGGCCATGCTGGTAAGGGATGGCTTTTACCCGACGAACGACACGCGCGGCGACTCCTTCTATGACTATGGGGAACAGAACATCCGCCAGAACCTGCTACCGCCAGCGCTGGCAGCCCTGGACCGCAACGACATTGAGTGCGTGTGGCGCGTGGTCGAGGCGCTGAGCGCGGAGCCCGTGGATCCCGAGTTCTTTGAGCGCGAGACGCGGCGCCAGCGGCGGCACCTGGACTTTCTGGTGAGAAGCGGCCAGCTCAAAGCCAAGGCGCTGGTGATCTTCGATGAGATACACCCGGCGGCATCAAAGGCGGCAGCCCGATGACCGGCGAACACGACACGTTCACCGGCATGGTACTGCTGGGCTATGTCTTCACCATCCGGGCGGCAGAGGACCGGCGGCTGCTGGAAGTGACCGTCACCCCACCGGCCGGAATACACCTGAGCCCGGTCTATGGGCCAGCATCGGCGGGCGCGCTGGAAGTCCTGGACCGGGCCGTGGGCATCGCGGCCGAGCACTGGCGCCAGATACGCAGCCCTGGCAGGACGGCCGGCAATGGCTGAGAAGGGGAAGACGCCGCAGGAAATTACCATCGTTCCTCACTACGTCGGCGACGAAGACACCCGGCGCGAAGCGCTGCTGGTGATCCGGCGCATCCTGCTAAAGTACAGGTCATTGCCAAAACTGCCAGACGGGAAAGACGGGACGGCCGGCAATGGCTAGAGGACCATCCAGGCCGCCTGTCTTTGAGGACGAGTACAACCCTCCGCCAGAAGAGGGACAACACCAGACACTACGCGAGATTTACCAGATTCTGGCGGAGGAGCTTGTCACACAGGACGCAGGCGCGGCGCGTAGCGATCACCAGGCACGGCACTGTTGGGCCGGATGGAGTCCTTCTGATCGGAGCGCCGGCAATGGCTAAGCTTCCGACCTGGCTGGCGATCCTGCTACTGTTGGCCGTCCTGGCAGCCTGCTGGGCGCTGGCCAACGCGCAATTGCTGGCGGCGGCGACACTGTGATCCCGGCGCTGGCAATCATGGCCCTGGGCCTGGCCCTGGTCCTGGTGGGGCTGGGTTGGGCGCGGGCACACCGGATTGATTAGTTTGTGTTGGCTCAATTGAGCCGTGGCGATGGGGCCAGTCCTTCGGGGCTGGCCCTCTATCAAATTGAGGAGTTAACATGGCGAACTTTTGGGAGCTGCAAGGCGAAGCATTGGCCCTAATGGATAGAATCGAGACGTTCAGACCCGAGGGTATTAGGATTCTACTTGAGGCACTGGATAGGGAACGAGACTTCGACGCCGTTTTCAAGGCTGGCATTGCCGACTACTTCACCCGCATAGTGAATAGCATCTATGGGGAGCGACGGCTAAAGGCTTTTCTGGCAAAGGTGCGAAAGTATGATGAACAGCGGAGCGGCTTATACAAGTGCGAGGAGTGCGGCCTGGTCACTGACTTCAAGAGACGCCGACATGCTCATTGTCCTGATTGCGGCGGCTGGCTTGAAGAAGTTGGCAAGTTTTACGACCTGCTGAGCATCGGCAAAGACAAATGGTTGTGGCTGGCCTGGGAGAGTCAAAACGGGCATTTCTATTTCAAACCGGAAAACCTGACCGAGCTGGCGGAGGGCATCGAACCCAGCAAAGAGGCAGCCCTGAAGAAAATCAATGACCTGCTGGGTGAGGTGCGCTGGTTTGGTGGCAACCTGCGGGCGAAAACCAGGCGGAAAGAGATGTCAGATGAATGGTGGCAGGACCACGCTAACCACGAAGCATCGGACGCCAAACCAGTCGAGTACCTGTATTATCCGGTCTATCTTCGACACTCCAACACCTACGAATGGCAAGAGGTGCCAATTATCAAGCGCACCAAAAAGCGAGTCTACATCCGGGCCAACAAGTGGAACGAACACGCCACCGTCCTAGACAGGCAAGAACTAGAGGCAAACGGTTTTACCAGGGGAGGGCGTTATAAGAGCCGATACTATAATCAGGCTGGCAGAGAACAATGGGAGGCGGAGCGAGCCGAACGAGTCGAGTCTTCTGTTCCTGAGTGCTTCCGGGTGCTGGGCGTGGGCGCAACAGCGACATTGCAAGACATCAAGCGCGCACATCGGAAGAGAGCGCAAGAGACGCATCCCGACGCCGGCGGCGATAGCACCGAGTTCATCAAAGTTCAAGAGGCCTACGAGCAAGCCAGAGGACTGCTGAGGCACCAAGCAAACTAGCATACCGGGGGCCGCCTGGGTGATCCGGGCGGCCCTGGTTGCAATCATCAGGATTTATGAGGACGCTCCACGCAGGCGGGGACTTGACGAACTATCTTCTTCATTTGGAGAAGATAGATTTGGACGCTCCACGCAGGCGGGGACTTGACAACCCTCTCACTTTACGCTATTATACACACCGATTATTTATACTAATCAGAAGGGATGAGATAATGAACTGGAAAACCTACGAAGCATGGCGCAAGGCACGTATACCCTGGGGTGACCTGGACCAGAACATGGTCCGGCTGATCAAGGCACTCAACGCCATACCCGGCTGCACGACGCGGGCCTGTTGCGGCGGCCATGACCCGAAAGAACACCAGGGACAGGCGGGCAAAGACGAGTATTATGTATCAATGCTTTTTGCTCAAAACTGGCTGGGCTGGCAGGCACTGAACAGAGTCACCCAGGCGGTTCAATTCTGCCGGCCTGAAGTCTGGTTCACACCGACGGCAAGTGACGACGGTTTACTGGACTTCTGGCTATCTGCCAAGGGCGATCCCGATACGCTGGCGAAGCTGCTAGAAGATGAAGATTGGATTAGAACTGATCCATTCTATATATTGGAGCCAATGGCAGGCTGGAAGTCAGCAGGATTAAGCCAAGAAAAGGAGTCGACATCATGACCCAAGCACTTACCCCCACCACCGGCATCCTTCCTCCAGCGCTGGCAGCCATCGGGCGGGCAGCCAATGAAGCGGCGGCGCGCAATGCGTTCGCCGACTACCAGCAGCGCAAGGCGGAAAACACCCTGCGCCGGCAGCGGGCAGGCCTGACCTTGTTCGCTGAGTACCTGATCCGGGCAGAGAAGGACAACCTGACCGACGAAGGAACCGAGGCGCTGAAAAAGGCAGCGGCTGAGCGCGGGCTGGCGCTGGCCACCGACCCCGATGCCTGGAAGGGCATCACCTGGGGACTGGCGGCCGGCTTCCAGGCCTGGCAGATTAAGCGCGGCTACGCCGTCTCCTCAGTCAATGTCCGGCTGAGCACCATCAAGCGCTACGCCCGGCTGGCGCTCAAAGCGGGCACGCTGGCGGCCGGCATCGAGGACGCGAACCCGGCGACAGAATACGCCCTGATCCAGGCCATCGAGGGCTACAGTCGCAAGGCGGCTAACAACCTGGACGAACGGCGCCAAGAGGCAGGAATTCCTACCCGGAGCGGGCACAAGAAAGCCGAACCGAAGGCGCTGACGCCGGACCAGGTAGAGCTGCTGAAGCAGCAGCCAGGCACGCCGCAGGGACGGCGAGACCGGCTTTTGATCTGCCTGTTATTCGACCATGGCCTGCGGGTGGGCGAGATTGCGGGCCTGGTGGTGACCGACTTCGACTTGAAAGCAGGGGAGCTGCATTTCTATCGCCAGAAAGTGGACAAGGTGCAAACGCATCAATTGACGGTCGACGCCCTTCAGGCAGCGCGAGCCTACATGGAACGCGATGCGCTGGCCACCGGGCCTTTGATGCGCGGCAGCCGGAAGGATGGCCGGCTGCACGACGCGGGCATGACCACCCGCAGCCTGACCGCCCGCGTCCGGGCCCTGGGCGCGGCGCTGGGCATCGAGGGACTGAGCGCACACGATGGGCGGCACACCTGGGCGACGCTGGCAGCCAGAAGCGGCACGCCCATAGATCGGCTGCAGGACGCCGGCGGCTGGGCATCGCCGGCCATGCCTTTGCTTTACGTGGAAGCGGCAAAGATAGCCAACCAGGGGGTGAAACTGGAATAACACTACATCTTGTGGGCGCTTGCATTGTCATACAATCCGTAGTATAATTGAGCCCGGTAAACGAGAAATCGCCCGCTGGCAGGGAACCGGGGGCGACTCTCAAGAGTTCAATCATAGGATTGTGTACTACAATGTCATTATACCACGGTTTTACCGCATGTCAAGAAATTTGTGACAACGTTGGCATTGACCACCGGAGGCAAATATGGTATACTGGCGTCAGACAACTAAATAACCGGATTGCAACGCAACCCGTCTCTATGCGGCGTCAAATGTAACGCGCGCGTGAGGCGGGTTTTTCGTTTTTGGAGGCGCAACATGAATTATGATAGCAGAATTAGCGTTCGTGTGACTGAGAATGAGCGGCGCATCCTGCGGGCCATCGAGCGGGAACATGGTGTCAAATCGACAAGCGAGGCGTTCAGGCTGGCCGTGGGCGTGGCGGGCGAAGCATTGGGACTGACGCCCGGCAAAGCCGAGCGGCGCC
This sequence comes from uncultured Anaerolineales bacterium, assembly GCA_964439175.1. Taxonomy (GTDB): domain Bacteria; phylum Chloroflexota; class Anaerolineae; order 4572-78; family NAK82; genus CAYTNQ01. Next base: position 14,331 of record CAYTNQ010000076.1, read on the forward strand.
CAGAGGTGGCCGCCCAATGACCACCGCGGCGCTCTTGTGGGACCTGGTGAACCAGGCGCACCACCGGGCAGCGCGCGCTGACCCGGACCTGGCAGCCAGACACCGGCGCATCGAGACGGCGCTGGCAGAAGCGATCAAAAAGAAAGCCGTCGGGGGCAAACCGACGGCGGCGGCTGAAACTAGCGAAAGGACTAAGAGCCATGACTATTTTACCACGAACTGAAGCAGAAAGTCAAGATACACTCATCGTGAGAGATTCCCGTACCCGTGGCTGGTTTTGGGTTGACAACGAACTGATTGACGAATTGGGGCCTGAGCTGGGACCGTATGGCCTGGCTATCTACATGGCACTGTGCAAGCACGCCGACAATAACGACCAGACGTGCTACCCGTCCTACGCGACGCTGGCCAGGGAAACCGGCATGTCACGGCGCCAGACCATGCGGGCGATCCGGAAAATCGAGGGACTGGGACTTATCACCATCGAACCGCGCACCACCGAGGCCGGCGATCCTACCTCTAACCTGTTCAGGTTGCTGGCCAAATCCAATTGGAGGGGTAGTGACTCACAGTCACCACCTAGTGACAGGGAGTCACCAGGGGTAGTGACAGGGAGTCACCAGGGTAGTGACTCACAGTCACCAGGGGTAGTGACTCACAGTCACCCTAACAACCCTCATCCTAGCAATCCTCATGAGGAAAAAGACTCAATCAACAACAACGGCGCCGGCGAAAATTCGCCGATTGCCGATGCTGCTGGTGCTGACCTTTCTCTTTCTCAGTTTTTAACTGATAACGGAATACGTGGTAAGAAGCTTAAGGACGTCCTTAAGCTTAACCCGCCTGTCGAACATGCCAGGCGCTGGTTCGAGTATGCCAGAAACAACCCGGACGTTAAGAAGCCGGCCGGCTTCGTGATATCCATGCTGGAAAGCCAGGAGCCACCGCCACAAAAGAGGAATGGGCGCTGGTACACGGATGAGGAACTGTCGCAGAACTTCGTCCCGCCCGGCGTCAATGCCTGGGAATGGAAAAAGAACCAGCAGATAAGCCAGGCGCTGGAATCGAAGAGGCGCAAGAATGAGACATTCTTTGATCCTTACTCGGGTAAGATTGTCCGCAAAGATCCAGAGACGGGCGAACTTGTGCCCGTCAAAGACGCTGACGAATCAGAGCGCATCAAGGCGGAGATCCACGCGAAGCATGGCAGCCTGACCCCTGAGCAGGAAAAGGTACTCAGAGAGTTTGACGCGAAGCATAGCACGGAAGAAGTGGAATGGGAGATGCCCGACTTCATTAAGGATTGAAGATGATTCACAGCATCGACTGCCAGATAGCCAGAAATGGGAACCTGATCCGGCCTCTGCAGCCCGCCTGCGTTTGATGACTTATTAACCCTGCCCCAGTCGGAATTTGAGGGAAACGGCAGAGGTGGACGGAAATGTCCAGTCTTGTCTGTTTTTTGAGTTTTTGATATGGGCGGGCAAAAGCCAGGCGCAGCCAGGGACAAAAATGTCCCAAAAAAAGGAACGGGCAAAGCGGGGGTAGTGTGGAGTCTAGCACAATGAGAGTGAATACTTGGGTGAATAAATGGCCTGGGAGAAACGCAACGGAAACCGATACTACTATCGCAAGGTCTGGACGGGCGGCACCTGTCAGAGTGAGTACCTGGGTTGGGGTTTTGCGGCCCTGCGAGAGGACGTGGCGCTCTCAGACGAACGCAAGCAGCGCGAAGCCGAGCGGGCGGAGCGCAGAACTGAAACGGAGCTTGACCGGCAGGTAGACACAATCCTGGCTGCAATTCGCACCCTGCGCGACGCGATATTGCACGCCAGCGGATATCACAGGCACAAGGGGCAATGGCGGAAGAAAAGACAGTCGTAGAGGTTGATGCGATCAAGGCTATGGCCAACGACGCGCTGATTCGGATGCAGACCGGCAAGGAAACCAAGGCTGACATAGAAAACTGGAAGCGGGTGCTAGAGGTGCACCCCAACGTCTGGCGGGCGACGGGCGACATGGCGACCGTGACCGGTGCCAAATTGATAGAAGACGCGGCCGGCCAGAATCGCATCCTACGCATGTCGATGGCTTATGGGTGCGAGCGCATCAAGAAGGCGCTGGGTTACGACGAGTCGCCTATGCTGGAACAGCTTCTGATCGACGCCGTGGTCCTGTCCTGGTTGCGCTGGTCACTGACGGAATACCGCCACACCGAGAACATGAAGACGGGTCAGACCATAATCCAAGGTGACTATTGGGACCGGCACCTGAACGCGGCGCAACGGCGCTACTTGCGGGCCCTGACTGCGCTGGCCAGAATTCGCAAGATGGATCTACCGCCGATACAAATCAACATCGGTGACAGGCAAGTCAATATAGCGGGTATGGGTTGAGATGCCATAACAGGCGCAACGTAGGTATCATTTCCCATACAAGTTGTGTAACCAAACTGAGAGGTGAATAATGACAACATCCGACATAACCGCCCAACGAACGCTGGCCATGATAATTCATCACCTGAAGGCCAGCCCGAGGCTGGCCTGGGCGGACAATGACGCCCGCGCGCTGACAAACAGCGCGTTAATGGTGACGCTGCAGAGCGCGATCATGGCGCTGGACAAAGGCGACGTGGAGGGCGCGCGCAAGCGCATTTTGGAGGCCGTGAACACCCTGGAGGCGCTGGCCAAGCAGGACGTGGCACGCCGCCAGCGCGATCTGGGACATGACTAGATTATAACTTACCTCCTTCGTGACGGGGGGGAGCTGCTAAGCCAACAGCTCCCCCCACTCTTGAAAACGAGGCGGCTATGGACGAAACGAGAATCGAGACAGCGCGAGTGGTCGTGGCCGGCGTCCAGGCTGAGATTGACGATCTGAAACACCAGCTAGCGGACGCACAGCGCGCACTGGCTATACTGAGCGCTAACGGGACAGAATTCGACGCTGACGCGGTGGCCAGACGCGCGGCGCTGGTCGAGGTGATTGACAACCTGCAGCTCCGATTGCCAAAAACGTCGTGGCGTAGAGGTGAGGCGCTCCCTCTTGTGCAACTTCGGTTGCAAAAGGCAGAGGGCGAACTGGAACGGATACGCGGCGAGCGTTTCAACCTGGCGGTGACGATTGCAGAGATTGAGGCCGAGTCGGATGCCTGGGGCGACGGCACGCCGGCGGAAGTCGAGGCGGCGCTGGCGCTGGTGTACCGGACATGCGCGCGCGTGGGCGAATACCCGCCCGGCGCCAACGAGCGCATGCTGGGCGGCATGCGCTTCTGGGCGCGGTCAGTGCGCGAGCGCATCGAAGCGCTTCCGGCGCTTCGGATTCGGCTGGAATCCTACGGGCCAGACCCGGATTATCGGCCGGCGGCGGATTGGGCGGAAATAGAGCGCGGCTGGCAACAGGCACGCATGAAACTCACGTTCATGCGTGAGCGATTACACAAGTTGGGGGTGTCATTATGATCGGCGAAAACGACATCGTCGTCTTCTGGAGGGATGCGCGCGGCATCCTGGTCTCGAACGCACCGGGCCGGCTGGTGCAAGGTTCAGTCAGCAAGCATGGCCTCTCAGCGCTGGCGAAAAAATATCGGGTATTCATCTTGCACTTTGACGAAGAGGCAGAAGACATCGTAGTCGAGAGGTTGCCACACGTCGAGACAGAAGAAGATGGGCAGGTTTGAGCCTATGGCCGACCGTCAGGCGCTGACGCTGGCGGTCATGGCTTGCGAGCACGTGGCAGAGCAAAGCCCGGACGTCGACGACTGGCAGCGCGCGGCGGCGCTGATCCGGGCCTGGCTGACCGAGTCGCGCGGGCCTGTCGGCGACTGGACGTGGTATACTGGTCAATCGCGCAAACAGTACGCGCGTAAAGAGGGAACGACATGAAAGACTGGGAGAGATCCGAGATGGCCGTCAAGGCCCTGCGCAATCAGGACGGCGGCGTGGTCGTGGGCGGTTATCTGTTGTTGTGGGGCACGCCGGCCGAGAAAGACCTGAGCGGCGACTACTTCACGCCCGACACGGAGCTGTGGCTGGACAATTACGACACCGTGCCGGCGTTGTTTCACCACGGGTTAGATGACGAGATTGGCCTGGTCGTGATCGGGCATCGCGTTAAAGCAGCAAAAGACCAGTTGGGCGTTTGGGTCGAGGACTGGCTGAATAAGTCAAACCGTTACTGGAAGATGGTCAAGGCGCTCCTGGAGCGCGGCGCGCTGTTCTATTCGCCCGGCTCGGCGCCCCACCTGGTCAAGCGAGAGAACGATGGCCGGCTGCTATCGTTCCCGGTCGTGGAAGACACCATGACACCCATTCCGTGCCAGCCGAGGCTGCTACCCGTCAAGCACCTCAAGTCGGTGTTCGAGGCCGGCAACTTTGCGCTGCCCGCCCGGATGTTTGACGAGAGGCGCATCAAGGCGGAGCTGGCCTGGCTGGAACGGGAACAGCGGCGGCTGGAAAAGGAGATTGTAGTATGAAGGCATGGGAGCATCCGTCGGCGGCGCTGGCGTTCGCCGGCTGGGCCAGCACGTTCATTCTGTCCTGGCTGATCCTGTTGCATCGCGTAGAACTGAGTGCCATGTCCATCGTCTTTCTGATTTTCTTCGCGTTCGTGGCCCTCATCGCCACCAGCATCGCATCGGTGAGACGGAGCGAATGAGCCGGGCGCGGCGACAATAGAATACCGGGGATTGTAACCACAAACCCCTGTCACTCCAGGAGACTCTTTAGACCCCTGTCAATCGACAGGGGTTTTTCGTTTTCTGGAGGACGGGCATGTCGAGTCGAAATACTATCGAGATCGTCATAAGCGCAGAAGACCGGGCCGGCAATGTTCTGGATAAGTTGAGCGGTTCCGTCAATACTCTGGGCAAGGTGGCCGGCGGCGTCCTGGTCGGCGGCGTCCTGGCCGGTGCCGGCGCGGTGGCCGGACTGGGTGCGGCCGCTGCGGCCAGCGTGGCCAAGGCGGGCGACGCTTACGAAATGATGAGCAAATTCAGCACGGTGTTCGGCGATGTGGCCAGCGAGACGGAAAAGCACCTGGACGAATACGCGGCGGCGACGGGGCGGAGCACTTACGCACTGAAGGAGATGGCCAGCTCCCTGCAGGACACTTTCGTCCCTATGGGTTTCGGACGGGAAGAAGCGGCGAAAATGTCTGAACAAATGACCAAGCTGGCCGTGGACGTGGGCTCGTTCAATAACGCGGCGTCGCCCGACGTGCTGAGAGATTTTCAAAGCGCGATTATAGGCAACCACGAAACCGTGAGGAAATATGGCATCCTGATCACCGAGGCGACGCTCAACCAGGAGCTGATGAACATGGGCATCGAGGACGGCACCAAGGCGGCCACAGAGCAACAAAAGGTGCAAGCCAGGATGAACATCATCATGGCCAGCACGACCGACGCGCAGGGGGATGCCATACGTACCTCTGGAAGCTGGGCTAACCAGATGGTCAAGCTGAATTCAATCATCGAGGACACGTCCATCAGTGTCGGCATGAAGCTCCTGCCTATCCTGTCGCCATTATTAACCAAAATAGCCGAATTGGCGGAAAAGGTGGGGCCGAAACTGGTTGAATGGGTAGGCCTGGTGGCCGGTTGGCTGGGCGACAGATTGAGTCCCATCGTGGAGCGGATAACAGATTTTTTCGGGAACCTTGTCGATGCTTTATCCAAGGTCATAGAGGCTTTCGCTCAGGGGGGTTTCAAGGACGTATTCGCTACGTTTGAGGATGGATCAAACATAATCGGCGGCTTTTTTGAAGACCTGGGCATGGGTGAGGAAACTGCTTATGCGTTAGGCGACGCCATAAACAAGGTGGTCAATACTATTTCAGGATTGATTAACAATTTCAAGCAGATGATCGGAGCGTTTCATAGCGGCGGATTGGAAGGGGTACTGACCACGTTCGAAGATGGATCTAATTATGCAGGGAGTTTCTTCAAGACGCTGGGCGTGGGTAAGGATGTAGCTTACGCGATAGGCAACGCAATTAACAACGTCGTCAAGACAATCAGTGATCTTGCATCGCGTGTTATAGATGTTATCGGGCAATTCGTCTCCTGGAAGGACGTGCTGCTGGTGCTGGGCGCGGGCATCGCATCGGTGATCCTGCCCGCCGTCGTCTCCCTGGTGGCGGGCATCGTTTCGTTTGCGGCACCCATCGCGGCGGTGATCGGAGCCATCGCATTATTGCGCAACGCCTGGGAGAAGGACTGGGGCGGCATGCGCACCAAGCTCACCGAGTTCTGGGAGAACACGGCGCGGCCGGCCTTCGAGAAGCTGGTGGAGTGGGTTAAGTCTGCTATCCCGGCGGCGATTGAGACGCTGAGAGGCTTCTGGGAAAACACGCTGCTTCCGGCGATGGAGAAGGTCGGCGCTTTCGTGACGGGGACTTTGATTCCCGTCCTGGCCGACGTCTGGGCCTGGCTGAAAGAGAAAATACCCGTAGCTATCGAAGCACTCAAAG
>CAYTNQ010000077.1:0-20467 GCA_964439175.1 uncultured Anaerolineales bacterium
ATCGAATCACACAAGTCTTGCTCAATTTGCTGACCAACGCCTACAAGTATACCGTCGAGGGTGGAGCTGCTGTCAAAGTGAGCCGCACCAATCAGCATACAGTGCAAATGGAAATTAGCGATACAGGGCTAGGAATGACTGAAGAGGAGCAGACCCACGTCTTTGAACGCTTTTTCCGGGCCAAGCACGAAGTGGTCCAAAAAGTGGGCGGCAGCGGATTGGGATTGACGATCACCAAAAGCCTGGTCGAATTGCACGGCGGCACGATTTCATTTCACAGCGAGTACAATGTAGGGACGACGTTTACAATAAATTTGCCTGTAGCGGATGTACCTGTATCAACGTAAGCGACGTTTGAGGAGAACAAAATTGCGTTTTGCGGGTTTATTGATACACTTGAGGCCAACAACTATCCAGTCTTCAAAATGCAGTTCAATTCCGACACCTTCTAAAGGAGCTGTAAAATGCGGGTCTTATTGGTAGAGGATAGCGACATACTGGCTGACCTTTTTCGCGTTCAGTTGCAGCGACTGGGGCAGCACAGTTTATTTGTGGCGGCTTCAAAACAGAAAACTTTCGAAGTTTTTAAACCCGGTGCTTTTGATATTATCTTTATCGATATGGGATTAGAAGGCATTCCGGATAGAGGCCTGGAAATTATTCGGGAGATCAAGGTTCAGTCGCCCCAACAGAAGATTGGCGTTCTTTCATCCAATGATTTGCAGGATATGGTACAACAAAGTCGACAAGTTGGCGCAGCATTTTATATGGTGAAGCCGTTTACTATGGAGGGTCTCCAGGTAGTGCTGGAGGGGGACAAGGCGGCGATGCGAGCTTATCAGCCTGATGTTGGAGAGGGACGCATCATTCCCCTTTAGATTCAGATGCGCTTAATACAATTGATTATACAATGCAAATGTAGCCAGAAAGACAGACCTGGTGATATGCAGCGGATGGTAGAGTCCTTTGCCCACCCAAAGGGCAGGCAAGCCTTGATGCTGCTGGTAATGAGTTGTCAGGTAATCCATACCACGTTTAATGATATCGTGAGGAATCGAGCTTTTTTGTTTCTGGACGACCAGAAGTGCTAGCAGCGCATAGGCTGTTTCCTCCACTGCTGCTCTTGGAAAGTTGGGATAAAACGTCCAGCGCCCGTCTGCCTGTTGTGTTTGACACAGCCAATAGATTTGATCTTCAATCAGGTGATCGGCAAGACCGCTTAAAGCCATAACAGCGTGAGTAGTGGAATAGTAGGGTGAAACGTGCCATTTATCGGTGATAAAGTCTGACTGCAAGTAGCGACTCAGCACATTGATGGCTTTGAGAAGCATATCATCACGGCGGGGAAGATGCAGCGCCTGGCGCAAGCTCATCACAAGATGGATGTGCACGTCAAGAGATATGTTTCTTTCAAACCAGTAGCACCGAAAGTGGTCTTCTTCCTCGTATGCCTCTAAGATGGTAGGGTCGGGCGCATCGCTCAGCTTTGAGAGCAGCATATAAGCGGCAGTTGTGTTATCAAAGTCTGCAGGAAATTCTTCTGCCAGCCCTATCCCCTCCGTCCCCCAACCAGCCTCAATTTGTTCTATCAACGGTTGAGCAGCCTGTTGAAATTGTTTAAGGTCTTCCCCTAAATAAAGATGCAAAAGCGACCAGATGATCTCAAACCACTCAAACGGAGTCAAGGTAGGTGCTGCGCCCTGGTAATGTTCTAAGATGGAAGACAAATAGCTCTGCCCCATTGGAGAGCCGGCGCCAGCTATTTCACAGAAAGCTGTGGCAGCCGGTGAGCTGTGAATACTTCCGTTGGCAAAGCGCAGTTGTGCAACTGCGGCGTGGTCCAGGCCATCAAAGCCCAGAAACTCTAAAGAGTGTGGTGCGGTAGACTTCCGGCTGTAGATCATTGCGGGAGGAAGCAGCGCCATCTTCTGGCGATGCACGATCTCATAAGGTTCAAGGGCATCAGCAACCTTCTCCAGGTTCAGTCCCATGTCCTTCCCGATTTTCAGCAGTGCCGGCGCCAGCAACTCAAAGCCAACAGTTTCTGTGGGATCCAGGGATAAACAGAGCGCCGCTTTTTCCAGATATCGTATACCGCGCTCTATGCGTTGCATATCGTGTCCGTTAGCGCTGGTCGCGGCCAGGGCGTTGATGGCTGCTAAGGTGCAAATCACCCGGTCGTGGTAATATTCCAGATCAGCCCCCCAACTGCCATCCGGGCGTTGTGCATCGCACAGCCAGTCTCGCGCAGTTGGCATCAGCCAGGCCAGCCAGGCTGTGTCATAGGCAGACACTGAAATCGCGTTGGATTGTCTTTGGATGTCTAGTAGTAGTTGATGAAAAGGGTGCATCATTTACCGGCAAGAGAATCGCGCCCGTTGTGACTCGATGTATTTGCGATTCGATTAGCAAAATAGTTTGACAATTGCGTCATCTTTACTAGGGAAGATTCGATCAACTCCTGGTCTGGCTGCAAAGCCCTTGCGGCTAATATCAATTCTTCCCAGCTGGACAATTTGGTAATGGGGATATTCGTGCGATCGAAAAGCTCTGTGCCGTATCTGGGCAGGAGTGGGTCCACACTGAAAATGAAAGGCTGTGAAGCAGCCCATTGAACCATACCGTCAATGTCTTCGCCTGAGAACCCAACCAAAAGGAATGCCATCGGCACAATAGCGGCCTCGATCGTCCATTGAATCGCCTTTTCAATTTCCTCTCTAGAAGTCGGCTTAGACTGGTTTAGAGAGGAAATGAATGGAGATTCAATTCCATACCAGATATAGCGACAGCCAGCTTCGGCCATCATCGACAGCGTTTTGGGGTCAATGGCATTGACGCGTGTTTGACATCCCCACTTCACCGGCAGGTGGGCTTGAGTCATCTTTGTCAGAAAGTCGTTTAGCCACCGCTTATGAACGGTAAAGGTGTAATCTAAGAAAAACAGATATTCAATGCCAGTATCCAAAAGGCTACGGATTTCCTCGATGACAAGCTCAACTGAGCGTAGACGAAGCTTTCCGCTGCCGAAGAAACCGGTATAGCAGTATGAACAAGTAAAAGGGCATCCTCGGTTGGCAAACAGGAGGCCGCTTGGAGCCAGGTGTAAGGTGTTTGTATCGGCGGGAACATAACTCTTATATTCAGTCACCGGAAGTATACCAAAGTCAGGAACAGGTAACTGATTGACATCGAGGACGCCTTGAGCTCTAAACAACTGGGTGGAAATAGACCCATTGGTGTATAGGTTTTCTAAGAACTGGGGTATTACCAATTCAACTTCACCTGCAAGCACACCTTTTGCCTTTACTTCTTCAAGGGTCAACGCAGGATTTAAGGTGCCGTGTGCCCCCACTACGAAAACATTCGGACAGTGTTCTTTGAGTTCGGCTACTGCATCTTTGGCCGTATCCAGTTTCCAGGGATAGCACTGGGTTAAATCATAGGTACTGGTTGTAACGATAGCTAGATCCGGTATACCCAGAGTTGCCAGTGTTTCCTCGATCGATAGGGAGCCATTGATGCGCAAATCCAGAATAGAAACTTGGTAACCACGCTGTTTGAGGACAGTAGCGGCATACAACAGCCCGATGGGCTGTTGAAGAAAAAGTACAGTTTGATAGGGATTGTGTGGAACAACGAGCAGAACTTTGGCTTGTCTTGATAGCATAAATACCCCTTTGGAACAGACCAGGCGTGGCCGAAAGAGCCTGTTTATTGTGAATCGGTATGATTCTTGGGCAGTTCTATTTGCGGCAGCGGATACCAGAACCTGCCAGGCTTGCGCTTCGTACCTACCCCTAAAGTCTTTCCCTGATTGGCTCGATAAAAGTCTCGCATGGAGATCCAATCATCAGGTGTCATCTCCGCATAGTCTGGCCCGTCATCGGATCGGGCGTATAAATGATCGTATAGAATATCGCGCAATTGCTGCTCCGTCAGATAGAGCGAGGGGCAGACGGTGAAATAGAGGTCTTCGTTGCCGGTCCCCAGCAGGGGCATACCAAAGGCACAAAACCGGTCAAAGCCAATAAACAGGTCCACCGGTTTCACATATTCGCCATAATACATCTCGACCAGGATGCGCTTGTCGGGCATAGATCCGTGCTCGGCGTAATAGCGAATAGTGACCTCGGTCGCAGGCTCGGTGACGTTCGGGTCGAAGTCAAACACACCAAAGAAAAGCCGGTACCGCTCGTGGGTCATCGTTTGTTCTGTCAGCCGGTCGAACAAATCCGACAGGTAAGCATAGGGCGTCGGGCCAAAGAGTTTGCGATGGTCACCGTAAAAGCGTACACGCACGTCGTAATCCTGGTAAAAGTTCATGAAATCTGGATGGGTTGCCAGGCGGGCCATCCCCCCACCGACCATTTCCACATAGTCTTCGCCCCGCGTCAAAAGTTCTGGGCCGAAAATGGGGGTCAGCAACGTGTCCAGGCCGTGGTCGAAGAAGAGCCGGAAGAGTTCAACATAGCGTTTTCCGGCTACATCCATATATGTTGTTCCCAGATCTTCTTCTCGTACCGATGGATATTCCAGCCTGAACCAGCGACGAGTGCCATTAATAGGAAACACGCATACCTTTGGCCCGGCTGCACGCACCAGCCGGGCGACTTTCTCCGTAGGCAAACTTCGGAACGTTTCGAAGTCCAAGATCATCCTCCTCCGTAACTACTCAGCCACCCTTGCGAAGGTTGCGCATAACTTTGCTCACAGGGCAATTTTCGATAGGCCAAGGCACTTTCGCTCTGAAAATTCTCACCAAACCTTCGCAAGGGTTATCTGGCCTGAGTAGTAACCTTCCTCCAAAGAAAATCCGTGTGTCAACTTAACGTCAGGTGCTGTCCTAACCAGCGAAGCACCGGATTGCTCGCGGCAAAAGCCACGTAATTATTGCTCTCTAACTGAAATCCCAATCGCTGCTTCATCTCGTAGACCCCTCCGCCTCCCCGCAAGACTTGGACGCCTTCCTCAATCGCACAGCGGATTGCCGCATAGACTAACTGAAAATAGACATATTGCACGTTGTAATCCAGTCCCAGCAATGCCAGGAACCACGTGCCTCCATCCCCCAACAGCAGGCCACAACCTACCATGCGATCCGCTATCTCTGCCGTCAGCCAGACAGCGTCTACCATGTTAGAATTCTCCAGTATCGTCCGCACCAGGGGATTAGGCGCTGAGTTGTGACGTTTTTCGACGTTTCGTATCAGCGGTATGGCCACATCTAGGTTTGTCACCATCGGATGACGTTTGATCACGATCCCCAAGTCTGCGGCGCGATTGCGATGTCGGTGATAATCCTTACGGACCGACTTGCGTAAGTGTTTGAGGTAGCTTTCAAAATCGGCCCAGTCGATGACCAGGCGGGTCCCCGGATCTGGAATCGTCACCGGCGTGAATGTATCTGACCAATCAAACCACTGCGTTTGATGGCGCTCCAGATAGTCAAAGACTATAAGAGAAGCCTGGTAGCGCCGTGCCTCTTCCTGAGCAACCTGGGCTATGGTCTTTAGGGCTGCATCACGTAACGGCGGCTCAGGCAGAACCAGCCCGGGGTTGCTGGTCAGAGGCGACCGGCAAACCGATAGGGGCCAACGCCGAAGCATCATCTTGATGGCACGGCGTACGGGCTTCGAAGCAATCGGCACGGGTTCTCGCCTTTTGAGCCAAAAGGTGCCTCGGGCTACCGTTTGTCCACTTTGAGACAGAATGATGTAAATCGGTATATCGTCAGATAGTACTGCCTCACCAAAGCGATACCAGCGGCAATTGGCAAAAGGCTGACCCTCATTCAGAAGGTCCCAAGCCTTCTGATCGATCTCTTTGAGGCCATGCGCGACCTGAATATCAAAGTTCATCATCGGATCCTGGATTCAATAAATGCTCAGTTCAGGCATAAGCTTCCATGGGCAGCGCGACTTCCCCTTCGTAGTCCGGCAGGATGTCTTCGGCGTTCCGCACGTTATAGAAGGCATACCCTCCCAGGCCAACCAGCATCCCCAGGATGCCAGCAAAAACAATTAGGAGCGCCATGCCAGCTCCGGGGCCGGCCCCGACCAGCCAGCCGAACGTGCCGGCCAGATTGCCCTCTGGTCTCATGGCTGGCTCGAAGACACGATCCGCCAAAGGCCCGGCCAGCAGCATAGCAAGGGGGATGGTGGCTTGCGAAATCAACTGTCGCGTGGCAAATACACGCCCCTGCACGTCGGGAGCCACTTTAGCTTGCCAGATGGCCTGATCGGAGCCGTAGATAATAGGGGCGAAAAAGGAAGAGAAAAAGCTGGCTAAAATCCACAGGGTGAGACTATGCCCAAGGCCCATCAGCGGTCCCCCTAGTAGGCTGGCAAGCGCCCATCCGATCAGTATTCCATGTATCCTGCGCTTTGGCCCCCCCGAGATGACCAACAGCAGCCCTCCGACGGTGCCGCCAATGGCGCCGGCTGACTGAACGCTCCCCAGCACAATCTCTTGGTTGCCAGTGCGCGCCAAGATCATAGGTGCGACTAACGTAAAGACGAGCGAATGGAGTAAGTTGCTGTTGGCCAAAACGAGTTGTAGAGCGAGCAAGCTGGGACGTTCGACGATGTAGCGAAATCCGTAAACCGATTCCTTCCAAATGCTCCCATAGCCCTCGCGTCCTGCCTCAGTGACAGCCGGCTGAGGGATGTGCACCAAGAGCAGCGCACCAATTGCCGCCAGAAAAGTAATCACGTCAATTATCATAATGCCAACGATGCCGATCACCCCTAACAAGAGAGCTGCCAACAGAGGGCCAAAGATACCAGAAGCCGATGACGCCAGCCCCAGCATACCCTGAGCGCGGGCATAGTGTTCCTTGGGCAGCATCATCGTCACCGCTGCAGAGTAGGCCGGAAATTGGAAAGAGACGAAAGCCGCTGCGACCGCTCCAACCAGGTATAGATGCCAGACCTGCAAGCTGCCAGTCGCATAAAGCAACAGGACGACGAGAGTACCCAGGCCGGTGGCCAGGTCACTGAGCATCATCACCAACTTTCGATTCCAGCGATCCACCAGCACACCAGCCAGGGGGCTGAGCAGCAAAGTAGGCCCGAATGAGAAAAACCCAACCAAGGCCAAAACCGTGGCTTCACCCGTGGTTTGCCAGGCCCAGATGGTGAAAGCAAACCAGGTCATAGCACTGCCGAGTAACGAGACGACCTGGCCGATCCAGACGATGGTGAAGGCTAACATACCTGTTAGAGGAGTTTTTTGCATCACTGGCTGTTATACCCACGTGCCGGCATTCTATTCGTTGCAACTGGCACGGGTCCAAAAAACAGATAGTCTCCCCGCTTCGTGTTGATGGGAGCAGAGGTTCTCGTTTCCGTATCAACAAGATGTTTTAGGGGGTTTATTCTGGGCGTAGTCGAAGGGCTCAACATGATACGAGAATAAGCACGGTGCTCCCATCAACACGAAGCAGGGAGACTATCACATATCAGTTTTGAAATATGAAAATAACCCGATGTCAGCACCGCTTTACCAGTCAGTGAACCTTGGCGCAACATCCAGCCCTGACCGATAAGGGAGAACATCGGGTTAAATTGTCAAAGTGCAATTTACGATCTTCTTATAGCAAGCAGGAATCCTACTTATTCACTTGCCTTACTATACTATAACATATTTCAGCATAGGTTGTGGTTACAGCTTGGTTACAATCGTCGATTTTCTGTTGTCAACGCAGAAATTATGAGGATCAATAAGACGGGAGCGTAACAGGCTGAGGACATACCGACAGGTGAAAAGATCATATCCCAAAGCGGTGACGAGCCCTTTACTCTCGTTGGCCTGTTCGCCCCACCCGTGCTATACTGAGCGCCTATGAGCGTCAGACAAACCATAACCCGCGTGCCACGCAACACGTACTGCGTACTGTGTATTGCGTATTGCGTATTGCGTACTGCGTACTGTGTATTCCGTATTCCGTTTTCCGCTTTATATTTTCCCCGAACGGGATCTATGGGTACGCTTTTCTCAAAGGGGTCCTATAGGTACGCAACACGCAACACGCAACACGCTTCACGCTTCACGCTTTACACTTTACTCATCCTCCTTCTCACCGCCTGCAGCCAGACAGCCACCCCGGCCCCTCCGCCCACCCAGCCACCGCTGCCCGGCTCGCTCAAGACAGCGGTCATCCCCATCTCCGAAGACCCGCCCGGGTTCAACGCCTATCTCAGCGACACCGGCTACGAGGAACTGCTGGGCGAGCTGGTCTACGAAGGCCTGGCCGAGATGGCACCCGACGGCAGCTTTTACCCCAAACTGGCGCTGGAATTGCCCACCCACGAAAACGGCGGCATCTCGCCGGACGGACTGACCGTCACCTGGAAGCTGCGCGACCACATCTTCTGGTCCGATGGCAAGCCCTTCACCAGCGACGACGTGCGCTTCACCTGGCAGGCACTCAGCCATCCCGACAACGGCCTGGCAACAGCGACCGGCTTCGATTTGATTGACTGGGTGGAGACGCCCGACGACTACACCGTCGTCGTGCACTATCGCCAGCCTTACGCCAACATGTTGGGACAGTTTGGTGGGCGGGGATTGGGCATCTTTCCGCGCCACGCCTGCGGCGACCCGGGTCGCATGGCCTACTGGGCCTGCAACACCCAGCCAGTCGGCACCGGCCCCTTTGTGCTTCAAACGTGGGAGGAAGGCAAGCAACTGGTCTTCGACCGCAATCCACGCTATTGGCAGACCGGGCGTCCCTTTCTCGACCGACTGGTCTTCCCCATCGTCCCCCGCGACGCCGTGCGTAGCGATCTGCTGCGAGACGGCGACGCTCAGGTCGATCTGTGGCTCACACCGGACCAGATTGAGGAGCTGCAAGACGTGGAAGGGGTACATTTGGTCTCCCTGCCCGGCCGCTGGCTGTTGCGCCTGGTCTTTAACCTGAGCCAACCGCCGGACGAAGGCGAGACGCCCGAGGCCGGGACAAGCTCTTCCGGTCCGCACTTTGCCCTGGCCGATCCCCGCGTGCGAGAGGCCCTGGATTTGGCGATTGACCGGGGACGTCTTATCGAAGAGGCGTTCGACGGGCAGGGGAACGTCGCCTCCGGCGAGTTTTATCGCGGCTGGGCCGTGTGTCCTGGCGCCGACGCAGGGGCGGAGTCACCCCGCCCCTACAACCCCGACGCCGCGCGCGCCCTGCTGGCCCAGGCGGGCTGGTTGGACTTGAACGGCGACGGCGTGCTGGAAGCGCACGGCACACCTTATGCCCCGGATGAGACCAAGCTCCAGTTGACTCTCCTGACCTACGACGGTTGGGACGCGCTGGCCGACGCTCAAAAGCTCATCGCCCAGATGCTGCGGGAGCTTGGCATCCGGGTCTTCACCGACCTGGCCGGGCCGGAGGATTTGTGGGGCGATTGGGAAGAGGGAGGGTTGGAAGTTCACGGCCAGTTTGACCTGGACCTGTGGGACGACGGTTATCCCGGCATTGATCCCACCGACTACCTCATCTGGCGCTACGCCTCGTGGTCCATCCCCGGGATGGCAGATGGTGGCGCAGGGGGCAACGTCATGCACTTCACCAACCCCGAAGTAGACCGCCTCTTGCAGCAAGCGCAGGCCCAACCTGACCCAATGGCGCGTCGCCAGGCCTTCTGCCAGATAGGGCGCATCCTGGCTGACGAGCGCCCTATGCTGTACCTGGTCTACTTCTCCGATACGTACGCTTTTTCTTCCCAGTTGCAGGGACTGGTCATCAACCCCAATGACGCCCTGACATGGGATGTGATCAATTGGCAGGTGGTGCGGTAGGGGCTACCGGCTTGGAGAATTTAACCGACGCGCCCAACCTGCTGACGCCCCAGGGACCGCTTTCGTCTCCAAGCTGGCGGGTACCATGTCCCCATAGGAAAGCCCTGCCGCGACCGGTGGCTTCCAGGTGAAGATCCACGCCAGCGACTACGACCCGCACCCGGCGGCCTTCGATGTGAGCCGTGCCGTGGAAGCCAGCATACTGCTGCCAGCCATCGGGGAAAACCTCTTTTTCGCCGTATCCGGTCACCTCCACGGTCGCCCCTTCTGCGGCTTTGACCCAGAGGATGCCGTTGCCGCTCAGGTCAATGGTCCCCTTCCCCAACAACATCGCCAAACCATCACCGTCGGCGATGAGGGTGTGAGGGTCCGGCGCCTCGGCCGCCGCCGTGGGTACGATGAGCAGTCCCATCGCCACAACCAACATCAAAATAGTAAAGACTCGCCTTTTCATTTTCCTGTCTCCTTTCAAAAACTTGCTTGTGATTGTCTGATGACAGGATAAGGCGAGTCTGTTATTTGCGTATTAACCAGTTGTAAAAAGAGTGTAAAATGAGCTCAGAATGTGTCTGAAAAATAGAGCGGAGCAGCCTAGAAAGGCTGCTCCGGCGGGCCCCACAACTTTT
Source organism: uncultured Anaerolineales bacterium (assembly GCA_964439175.1). Classification (GTDB taxonomy): domain Bacteria; phylum Chloroflexota; class Anaerolineae; order 4572-78; family NAK82; genus CAYTNQ01. The sequence continues at coordinate 10,413 of CAYTNQ010000077.1, forward strand.
CAGATAGCTTCTTACCACGTGCGCTGGATGGTGACCTCGAACGAGGCGTGGAACCGGGAATTAGCCACGGGGTTACCTGTGGTAGGGCATAGCTCGTCTAATTGATAGTCAGGGGTAATGCCGCTGGCTACCTGACTCTTGGCACCGGCGACCTGGACGCTGTACGCACCTTTGAACATGGCAAATTCTACCCAACCTTGCCCTTCGCTCTTGCTCTCCGTGGTTGGGTTGGCGCAATTGTCGTCGCCAGGCGCCCAGCATATCTTGAGCGGCACGCCGTTCAGCCCGCTGCCGTTCTTATCGATCACGTGGACAAAAATGTGGTGCTTGCCCTCGTTCTCACAAGCCGTGAGTTGCCGGACGCTGGTGACGATGTAGTCGGCGTCCGGGGTGGGGGTAGCTGACGGCGTCGGTGTTTCAGTCGGCGGACGCGGCGTCGGCGTGTAGGGGAGAGGCGTCGGTGTAGGGGTATCAGGTGGCAGCGTTGGAGTAGGCGTGGGCGGCAACGGCGTATCGGTGGGCGTAGGCGTCGGCGTCCAGGTAGGGATAGGGGTGTCGGTCGGCGTCGGCGTGATTGTTGGCGTGCTGGTAGGGGTGGCCGTGGGCGACGGTGTCGCCGTCACAGTTTCTACGAAGGGTAGGGCAGCCACTGCGCCACTATCACGGACATTCTCGAGGATGAGCATAGGCGATTGTGCATTTCCCTCAAAGTCAGCTTGGGCGTACGCGGCATAACCGATGTCATTTTCGCCGCCGTTGAGATTGGCGCTCAAGGTTCGGATAATGGAGGAGGGGGCGGCAATGAAGATCAGCCAGATAATCAACACCAACAAAACCAGGATGCCCAGTTTTACCCGAGGGCTACGGGTGGCAAACCACACCGCCGTCTCCCCGATGACTCCACCAGCTTTGCGCGAGAGACGGCCGGCACCCCGGCTGATGCCCCTGGTCGCTGAGGGTCGCGGCCGGGCTTTCGAGGCCGGAGGACGTGGTCGGGAAGCCGCCCGCCCGGTGGTCGCCCTTCGTGTTGGTGGCTGGACCGTCGTTGCCTGTCTGTGAACGCCACCCCGTGGATACTCCGCAGCAGCGGCAGGCCGGGCCGAGCGCGCCGCCGGTTGTGGCGCAGGTCGTGGCCTGGGGCGAGCTGGAGCTGGTCGGGCTCCCCCCTCCTGCCGAACAGCACGGGCTGGCGCTGGGGCTGGGGCTGCGCCGCGCAGCTTCTCCATCGCATCGTACTGGCGTTCGCTCAAAACGCGGCCCAGGATGACGGCCAGGTTGGGATATCTGAAGACCAGATCGTCGAAATCCGGTTTCCTGAGCGCCCACAAGGTGGATTCCGCCACCACCCGAGCGGTGGCGATATGAGGCCTGCCCGTCAGCAAGGCGATTTCGCCTAAGAAGTCTCCTGAGTCCAGCACCTCGAGCACCACCGGCCCCTTGGGGCTGCTGGCTGTCCGCTCGACCTGCCCCGACTCGACGAAGTACATAGTGTCGCCAGTGCGACCCTCAACGTAAATGATGTCGCCGCTCTGGTAGGTTTGTGGCCGCAACCGTTCGGCCAGTTCGTCTAATTGCACACGTGACAGGCCACCCAACAGCGCGATTTTGTGCAAATGCGGTGCTACGAAACTCCCCTCTGCCTTTGAGAGGCGCTCGCGCAGGGCGTCACTCAGAGCCACAGTCAGGACGGGATGTTTCACCAGCAGGTTGTCGAAGTCAGTGCGATAAAGGGCCCACAGGTTGCCATGAGTCATGGTCCGGGCGGTGACGGTGCGTGATTTACCGGTCAGCAGGGCCATATCACCGAAAGAGTCGCCAGGGATGAGCCGCGCCAGCGTCTCCCGTCGTTCCTCATCTTCGGCGGTAATCTCAACCTGGCCTGACTCGACAAAATACATGGCGTCGCCTGGATCTCCTGGCGCATAGATCACTTCGCCGGCCGGGGTGTGACGCAGAAGCAGATGTGAGGCCACGTCGTCCAGCACGTCACGGGGCAGATTGGTGAAGATGGACACGCGTTGGAGCATGCTTGCCGCCTGAACCAGGTCGGCTGCACTGAGGCGGGAGCGCAGGTTACGGCTGAGGATCGCCCGGATGCGTGGGTAGGTCTCGGCCAGACGAGCAAAGTCGGAAGGACTGAGCTGCCATACAATCACCTCAGTTGCCGCCTGGGCTGTGTTGGGGTGTGGCTTGTTCGACAGGACAGCCATTTCACCAAAGGTATCGCCAGCACCTAACTCGGCGTAATCGTCGTCGCCGTCCCCGATGAGACGAACGGAGCCGGTCTCGATGAGATATAGGCCGCTGGCCGCGTCGCCACTACGAAAAATGGCCTCACGGGTCGGGTAACGTTGAGGGACCAGACGTTTGGCCACTGCCCGGCGCTCTTCCTCGTCCAGGTCTTGCATAAAAGAGATGTGGCCTATGTGCTTCATCAGGTGCTGCTGGTACTGAGCGATGCCAATGTCCAGGGCCAACCCCAGCTTCAAGCCAATCTCGTTATGTTCTTCTATGAGGTCAAGGACGGCGTTTTCATCCAGTACCCACAGGCTGAGGGACGAATTGGCACGGGCGGTCATACTGCGCTCGCGCCCCATGAAGAAGTCGGTTTCACCCAGCAGGCTGCCTGGCCCCAGTGTAGCAATGGGCGTGCGGCTGCTGTCCTCGGTGAGCTTTACCCAGCCCTCTTCAATGAGATAAAGGGCGTCGCTCTCGGTCCCTTGAGCGAAAATTAACTCACCCGGTTGGTAAGTCTCAAGACGCATCCGCCTGCCGACCGCCCGTCGCTCGGTGTCATTGAACTCGGCAAAGAGAGGCGCGTTCTTGATAAACTCTTCCTTCACGATGTATGGTACCTCCCCAGAAAATCAGCGGAGCCACAAATCAGGAAATAGGCAATTCGTGGTTCGCTGCTCAGATTTGCAAATTCGTTCAGTTGCCGATTTGGAAGACAATCTGCCACGATGGTTGAACGCCTGGTGATAAATCAGGGCAAAGATCGGCCATACCGGCGCCAACTTCTTGCGCCACGTCCCCCTTCACGTCTACCAATTTCACCTGGTAGACCTCACCCGGCTCCATCTCAAAATCGGCATAGCCAGGATCGGCCTCCGGCTTAAAGCCAGTGAAGAACCGATCTTCGCCGCCCGGCCAGTTGACCAGGATTTGAACGCCAGGCACTCCTTTGCCTGTATCGTCGCGCACGTAAACCCGTAGCAGCCCACTGGTGGTCGGATCGCAGAGCGCGGTGGACTGGGCTACCCGAAAGGCATCGGCCCAGCCGGGGGTAGGCGTGCGGCCAACAGCGGGCGTGACAGCCGGCGTATGCGTGATCTGGACGGCGCGCGTAGCGGTTGGTGTCGGCGGACGAAGTGTGGGGGTGGGTGTCAGAGTTGGCGTGGGCGTTGGGGTGGCGATGAAAGGCCGCATTGCCGCCGAAGTGCCCCCCAGGGCGTCAGCCAGCCGGGCCAACGACCGAACATCGCGCGCGTCTCGACCCTCGTTGATGTAACGTTCAGCCAGGGCGACGATGGTATTCCCGATGTCAGGCTCCTCCAGTTGCGCCAGGCGCTTTTTCGCCCGGACCAGGTTCCCGTCGTCCACGTAAGCAGCAGCGATGAGGACCGTGTATATCTCCTTATCGTGCGGATTCAGAGCTGCCGGGGTGGTATCGGTCAAAGGCGGCGGATTAATCACCCAAGTATAAGTCAGGCTCAAACCCAACCCAATCAAGAACCCGGTCAGAAAACCGCCAATCCAAATGGCCGAATCACGCCTCATAGAGCATATCGCTTATGGTTGATGATAGCCAGTATCCAGCCGCTACCAGGTTCGCCGGAAGGTCACATCATAGGAATAATGGCCTCGACAAAATTGATTATTAGCCAGCCGGTTCTGGCAGTCGCCCATATCGCTGCAATAGCCAGCCGCCAGCAACCACTCCAAAGGGATATCTTCGTCTATGCTGCTGAGCTTGGGCGTAACTTGGCTGGTCACAGGCCCTCCAGCGGCCGGGTCGTTTAAAATTAGAACTTCGTAACCGTTACTATACAGATCGTATTCGGCCTTACCTGGTCCTTTCTCTCCGCTGACATGTACCTCGTCGGTCCAGGTATTGCCAATGGTAACGCCATCCAACGGGTTACCACCGGCATCGAGCACAGTTACAAAGATGTTGTGAGCCCCTACGCAACCGCCGTTCTCCTGGACGGTGCGTAGCCGGTATTCCACTGTATAGTCGAATGGAGGCTTAGTTGGCGTAGGGGTGGCAGTAGGCGGCGCCGGAGTAAAAGTCGGCGTAGGCGGACCAGGCGTCGGCGTGTCGGTGGCCGGCACAGGCGTGTCGGTTGGCGTAGCGGCCGGCGTATCAGTGGGTAACGGTGTTGGTGTATCCGTGGGCAGTGGCGTCGGCGTGGGCGTGAATGTTGCCGTAGGTAGCGGGGTGAAGGTTGGCGTCGGAAGAGGAGTCGGCGTGGAAATGTACGCCACCATCGAAACTGTGCCCGTCCCCAGCGCCTGGGCTAGGTGCACCAAATTCACCGTGTCGGGATCATTCGGGCCCCGGTTCTGGTCCACGTATTTGTCGGCTAAATAGGCGACAAATTGTTCGGGATTGGGAACGTCGAGCTCAGCGAGACGTTCGCGGGCGCGATCCACATCCTTATCAGTAGCGAACTCGCCCGCAACCATAAGCACATATTCTTCGGATTGCGTGGGGCCCAAATTGCCAATTTCAGTATTGAGGTATTTAACTGGCAGAATTTGCCAGCCAACGATGAGGCCAAAAACCAGCCCCGCCAGACAGCCTATCGGCAAGACGACTGCCAGGATGAGAAGTTTGCGATTGATTTTACGCATCTCCAACTGTCGTTATCCCTGGACTTAGTACCCTCTCACACAACAAACATGGACTTTCCAAGCTTGCCGGTAGCCGAAAAAAGTCAAGATCAGTTTTGCGAAAGGGGATCAGAGGTATTCAGGCATAGCACCAAGGCTCGTGCTGCCCTCTTGATTTCGGGCCTAGGGGAGTCCTTTCGCAGAACGACTGTGATCAAGTCGCCCCGTTCCCAAAACGAAAGGCCTTTCCCCCTCCCAAATCCCCAAACGTTGCTCTCTGGGGAGGAATGCGGCCCCATCTATGCTACATACAATCTCACTGCCTGACCTGGCACATTACGTTAAATGCTGCTATAATAGGTTCCCGAGGATGAAGAGGTGCCGGAGGTGGGAATCGAACCCACAAGGGCCAAGCCCACGCGATTTTGAGTCGCGCGCGTCTGCCAGTTCCGCCACTCCGGCATCCATATCTCGGCCCAGTATAGACGAATTGGGCCCATTCGTCAAATTGGACTATGGACGAAGTTCAGGCCATTCAAGCTGCTCAGGAAGGAGACCTGCCCGCCTTTAACCGACTGGTGATGGCGTATCAGGGTATGGCTTACAACGTCGCCTATCGCATCGTGGGCGACGCCGACGCGGCCGCCGACGCCTGCCAGGAGGCTTTCATCTCTGCTTTCCAAGCCATCAAGAAATTCCGCGGCGGCTCCTTCAAGAGTTGGATCCTGCGCATCGTCACCAACGCCTGCTACGATCATCTGCGTTACAGAGGACGGCGTCCTGCCGACTCATTGGAAGAGGTAGCCGAGAATCCCCAGCATGCGCCTAAATTGGTAAGCAATCACGAACATCCAGAAGAATACGCCCTGCGACAAGAACTAAATGAGGTGATCCAATTGGGTATAGAAACCTTGCCTGCCGATCAACGTGTGGCGTTGGTGTTGTCTGATGTGCAGGGTTTCAGTTATCAGGAGATTGCCGACATCACCGGCGTCTCGTTGGGCACGGTCAAATCCAGATTGAGCCGCGCCCGTGCCAGGCTGAGAGATTACCTGGTGGCTCAACAGGAACTTTTACCGGCCCAATACCGTCTAACAGAGTAGAGAACAGGCAGCGATTAGAGCAGAAGGCCCAAAAGTGATTGAGCAAGACGGTCGAACTCACAACCAGGTTGCCGAATTGTTATCGGCGTATATAGATGGCGAGGTGACTAGCGACGAGCGCGCGCTGGTCGAAACGCACCTAGCGACCTGCGTTGCATGTGGCCGGGATATGGCAACGCTGCGCCAGACGGTAACCATGTTAAGACAACTGCCTCCGGTGGCTGCCCCTCGGCCCTTCACCTTACGCGAATCAGACGTCGCTCCCATACGCCCGGCCCGACCGGCATGGTGGCGGCTTCCTTGGGCTCAAGGGTTGGTCGCAGCCGCCGCCGTGTTGCTGTGTGTGGCAGCCGCCGGTGGAGTGTGGTTGCTGGGACGGACGGGGATGGTCGGCGCACCCACCGCGCCCCAACCTGTCGCCTTGCAAGCTCCTGCCCCTACTGAGGCCACTGCCCAAAAGATGGTCGTGGAGACGACGGTAGTGGAAGCGGAAAAGGCGGTGGAAGGGGAAAAAGAAGCGCAACAGGCATTTGAAGCCCCTGCCCCTGCCACTGAGGAGGTAGTGCGTGAGGCGGGTGCCCTGGCACAGGAAGCGCCGGCAGAGGCTACCCAGCCGGCAGGGGCTGCCCAAGCTGAGAGCGTGGCTGACGCTAATGAGGGAGAGACAACCCTGTCCACCACGGCACCTCGAGCGGCGGCTGCGCCGGCCGCTGCGCCTCCCGCCCCCACGACAGTCCCGCTCCCTGCCGAGGCAACGCCCGTTCCTACTGCTAGTGTCTTGCTAGAAGTAGAAAACCTCCATCTGGAGATTGAGCCTGGTGTTATCCGTGTCAGCGGGCAATTGCCCTTGCCGGAGGGCCGGAAGCTGGTGGCCACATTATGGCGGAATGGGCAGCCGATTGAGTGGGCCACGCCAGAAAGCCAACAAACGACGGTTAGGGTTAATGGGCAATTTTTGCTGGAGCTTAAGGCTCGCCCCGGCCTGCCAGATTTTAACCTGTTCGGCACAGAGCCGGCTGACTACGAGATTCGCGTGCGTCCGGTGGACCCGCTCGCGCCGGTAGAAGCCCGGATTCCTTTCGACACCTACGGTCCACCTCCCCCATCGCCAACGAACTCACCTTAAGGATAGGCCTATCCCTTCATCCCATAATCGCCGCCAGGGACGTATGAAATTCCATGTTGCTCTCTATTTGATGTTGATCCTGTCGCTTGTGGGGGCCTGCGCGCCGATCACACCACCGCCGCCGCTGCCGACTCCCACGCCGTCGCCGAGTCCCAGCCCAGAGCCCACGCCGACGCTGCCCCCGCTGCCTACGGCCACCACTCCCCCTGCTCTTGCCCACCTGGTGCTGTGGGAGAACTTGTCACCGGCCCAGGCAAGCGCCCTGGCCTCCGACGTGACTGCTTTTGAAGCGACTCAACCTAACTACACGCTAGAGATACAACACTACGAAGATGCCCAAACTTTGATTGAGGCCATCACCGGCGAGACAGTTGAGTTTCACCTGGTTCTGGGCGACGCCTCTCTGGCGAGCGCACTGCAAGCCCAGTCTGCCCTCGAACCGCTCGACGAACAATTTCCTCGCGAGTTTTTGGAGAGCTTCGCCAGCCCGGCAATGACCGGTGCGGCGCGGGACGGACACTTGTGGGGGCTGCCCGACACGGCCGGCCTGCATTTGCTCCTCTTCTACAATCGAGATCTGATTGCCGTGCCACCAGCCAATACCGAAGAGCTGTACACTGTCGCCGAGTCGTTTACGCATGAAGGCCACTGGGGACTGGCGGTGAACAGCTACGATCCATTATGGGTGGTGCCCTGGCTGTGGGCCTACGGTGGTTGGTTGACCGACGGCGACGGGAATCCTACCTTAAATACCCCACCCATGGTCAATGCTCTGACTCTTTACCTGGGCTGGCAGGGGAGACTGACAGGCGTGGCCCCGGTGGTGAGCTACGTTGAAGCACGGGATTTGTTCGTCAGCGGGCAGGCAGCCATGCTCATCGACGGGGAGTGGGCCATCGGCGAATTGAACCAGGTCAAAGAGGTGAACTGGGGCGTAGCAGCGCTGCCATTCGTTGGCGAAACCGAACAGCCAGCGGCACCCCTCATCGCCGGACGCTACTGGCTGATGAGAAGCGGGCTGCCGGCAACACAACGCGACGCAGCCACGGAATTCCTGACCTTTATCACGGCTCCCGAGCGACAACTGGCCTGGACAGCCCAGTTTGGCCTGCTACCTACCCGGATCGAGGCATTGCATGACCCCGCTATCCTGAGTGACCCGGTTCTACGAGTCAGCGCCCAACAAATGCAAGCCGGGCGCGGGTTGTTGCTGGGCGTGGATGCCAATCGGCTTTTGGATGCCATGCGCGAGCCGTTACGAGCTGTCCTCGAGGGAGATATGGTGCCCGAGGAGGCAGCTCGCGCCATGCAAGCAGCCCTGGAATAGACGGAACAGCGTTGAAATGTGGCCCTCGGCGAATGAGATTTGACGAAGTGAAACAGACGGGGTATAATTCCCGCTGTAAAATCAGCGTTCCTCGGTAGCTCAATCGGCAGAGCGGCCGGCTGTTAACCGGTTGGTTGTAGGTTCGAGTCCTACCCGAGGAGCCTTCAGTGTCAAGCCCGGGCCAGCATGGCTGCGGGTTTTTTGTTTGGGCTCAAAGAATGGTATCACTGGTGACGAGAACAAAGAGGCTTATGGAATATATTAGTTACACCCGTGCTTTGCAACTCACTCTTGAATCCATCTCGCCCCTCGATTCAGAGGTATTATCTTTGTCGCAGGTCACGGGCCGGGTGACCGCCGAAGATCTCCACGCCCGGGTGGATTCCCCGTCCGTGGATGCCTCGTTGAAAGACGGCTACGCCGTCCGGTCGGCGGATATCTCTTACGCCACTCCCCCAGACCCTGTCCGGCTGCGGTTGATCGGCTCCGTGTCTGCCGGGGGCGAGTTCGAGGGCGAGGTGATTCCCGGAACGGCAGTGAGAATCTTGAGCGGTGCCAGAATCCCACCAGGCGCAGAAGCGGTTGTTTCCGAAGAGTTTACCCGCAGGGATGGCAATTGGGTTACCGCGACCAACTGTGCCCAGCCGGGAAGGAACATCCTGCGCAAAGGAAGCGATGTATCCGTCGGTCAGCTTTTAGTCTGGGCTGGCACGCTCCTGCGGCCGGCCCAGGTTGGACTCCTGGCTGCCGCCGGTCACAGCGAAGTCCCTGTCATCCGGCGACCACGGGTAGCCATTATCGCTACCGGGGACGAAGTGATCGCGCCCGGGCAAGAGTTAAGCGAAGGGAAACTCTTTGCCAGCAACCTGGTCACTCTGGCGGCCTGGTGCTCACTGTATGGGATGGAAACCACCCTCAGCGTAGTTCAGGATGATGCAGAGGTGATCAAGCGCCATCTGATTGAGGCCAGCGCTACCAACGACGCCATCCTCACCAGCGGCGGGGCCTGGAAAGGAGAACGGGACCTGGTGGTCAGGCTGCTGGACCAGTTGGGTTGGCAGAAGATCTACCACCGGGTCAGGATGGGACCAGGCAAGGCAGTTGGTTTCGGACTTTGGCGAGGGAAACCGGTCTTCTGCCTGCCCGGCGGGCCACCTTCCAACCAGATGGCCTTTATCCAGCTCGCTCTGCCAGGGCTACTCAAATTGGGGGGGCAAAGACAACCGGGGTTACCCAGGGCAGTGGTCAAACTTGCGCAACGTGTCGAAGGGCAGAGAGATTGGACCCAGTTCATCGCGGGGCAGTTCCAGAAAGGGGGGGATGAGCTACTCTTCTACCCACTCAAAGTGACCAGCAGGCTGGGATCTATGGCCGAAGCTGAGGGTCTCCTGGCGATTCCAGAGGGCACAGCCTACATTCCAAAAGGGGCTATGGTCTCAGTCCAGGTGTTGCGATTAGTCCCGCTGAGCAGCCCCCTGGCCTGGCAGGCCAGTCCGCCGGTAGTCTCTTTCGTGGCCAAATCCGGCACCGGCAAGACCACCTTTCTGGCAAAGCTGATCCCGGAGTTGAAGGCGCGGGGGATACGGGTGGGTATATTGAAACACCACGCTCACCCCACACCCTTCGATGTGCCGGGCAAAGATACCTATCGTCTCGCCCAGGC
>CAYTNQ010000078.1:0-20266 GCA_964439175.1 uncultured Anaerolineales bacterium
GAAACCATCTTTGACATTCAGGGTCGGAGCGTATACAATCCTGTGTTGTTCACAAGCTAAGGTCGTTTCCCCGAAGGGACCTACAGGTGCCCAGAAATGCCTATTTACGAACGAATCAGCATCCTGGTCAGCCTGACACTGTTGGGTCTGGTTGCCTATTTTCTGATTGAGCTACCCAGCCGGGCCATCGAACTGACGCTTTTGGGGTCGCCTCTCACGCTGGTAGTATCGCAGCGATGGCTGATGGCTCTGCTATTGGGTGGGCTGGCTGCAACCGGCGCCAGGGCGGTTGTGTATGCTCACCCCTTCTTGTCTCGCCGAACACCGGGGTATGCTCTCGCCTTTTGGGTATTGCCCGGCCTGCTCGTCATTCTGGCCACGCTGTGGCTGTCCTTACTGACGCTGTCTCTCGGTTGGTGGCTGGCCGGGATTGGAGCTACGGGCGTGCTACTTTGGTGGGTGGTGCTGGCCGAATATCACACCATTGATCCGCGTGATCCCCGGTATGAGTTAGCCCGTCTCTGGTTGAACCTGATTGCCTATGGTGTGGCCTTCGGGTTCTTCGTCGTTATCTACCAGACCCGTGCGCGCAGTATCTTATCGGCAACGGAAGTGCTGCTCGTTAGCGGGCTTTTGGCCGCGTCGCTCTTACGTTCCGGACCAGCCCAGGCTGGCCGGACATGGCTCTTCGCCGGGATAGCGACCCTGGTGATGGGCCAATGCATATGGGCCCTCAACTTCTGGCGCGTGCCCTCCGCGACGGCCGGCCTGTGGCTGTTGCTCATCTTTTACGTGTTCATCGGGCTGGCCCAGCAGCATTTGCTGGGACACCTGACCCGCCGCGCGCTGATCGAGTTCGCTGCCGTTACTGCCATCGGCCTCTTCGTCATCCTGCGCTACGCGCCGTGAGTATCTTCTCAATAATCTGCGGTAGGGGCAGGTCTTCCCCGAAGGGGACCTGCGGGTGCGCCTGCCTGCCAAGGCGACCGCAAGGGTTCGCCCCTACCTTCTGAGAAGATACCGCCGTGATATCTATCCAATTGCGCTAACGTCAACCGATGATACCTCGGCCAACTTGTCCAGTATCTCCCGCTTGATGGCGTCCAATCGCTCCGGTGTCTTGGCCTCGAAGCGCAGTACCAATATCGGCTGCGTGTTACTGGCGCGAACCAGGCCCCATCCGTCGCCGAAAAGGACGCGTACGCCGTCTACGTCGATCACCTCGTATTTTTCCCTGAAATACTCGGTCATCCGGGCTACTGCCTGGAACTTCTCGTCGTCGGGACAATCCACGCGAATCTCCGGCGTGGCGTAAAAATGGGGTACGTCGGCCAGCATCTCCTGGATGGTTTGATTGCTGGCGGCCACGTAACGCAGCAGCCGGGCGGCGGCGTAGACGGCGTCGTCGTAACCATAGTATTCGTCCGCGAAGAAGAGGTGGCCGCTCATCTCTCCTGCCAGCGGCGCGCCAGTCTCTTTCATCTTTTCTTTGATGAGCGAGTGCCCGGTACGGTACATGATCGGCTTTCCCCCTTCTTTTTCTACCTCTTCCACCAATGCCTGGGAGCATTTCACCTCGAAGATAATGGGCGCCCCCGGCTGTTTGGCCAGAATCTCCCGACTGTAAAGGATGAGCAAGTAGTCGCCCCAGATAACGTTACCCTGTCGGTCTATCACGCCCAGACGGTCGGCATCGCCATCGAACGCCACGCCCAGTTCAGCGTCGGTCTCTTTTACTCTGGCGATGAGATCGGCCAGCGAGGCAGGTAAGGTAGGGTCTGGGTGATGATTAGGAAAGGTCCCATCAGGCTCGCAATACAGGTGCGTTACGTCGGCCCCGATTTCGTCCAGTAACTGAGCCGTCAGCGATGCGCACCCATTGCCGCAATCGGCAATCACTTTCATCGGACGGGCGATGGTCCCTACCCGCTGGCGCATGTCGGCCACGTAATCAGGGATGAGATCGGCTTCGGTGCGAGTTCCTTTCCCTACCTCAAAGTCGTCAGCCTCAATAAGCTTTCGTAATTCTTGAATAGCCTCTCCATAAATAGTGGCATGCCCCATGGCAACTTTGAAGCCGTTGAATTCGGGCGGGTTGTGACTGCCGGTGATCATCGCACCGCCGTCTACATCCAGGTTCCACAACGCCCAATATAGGCCGGGCGTAGGCACCAGGCCCACGTCTATCACATCTACGCCGGTGCTCAGGATGCCGTCGGCCATAGCGCGGGCGTAGGCCGGGGACGAAGGCCGCACGTCGTGGCCGACGGCAGCCTTCTTGTGACCAGCGCGGCGTATCATCGTACCAGAGGCTTTACCCAGCAGATGCGCAAACTTTTCGGTCAGGTCTTTGTCCACCACGCCACGGATGTCGTATTCACGGAAAATGGCAGGATTTACGGATGTCATGATCGAGTCTCCTGTTGTTTTTCAGAGAGTAACGATCCGATGATACCCCAAGTCAGTGATTGTGTCAATGATATCAAAGAAGTGCATTTCACTTTGCAGCCAAGTGCGGTAGAATATTGCAAATTAGGCACAATGTCATATTATTATGGTGATGCCTGGCACGTGACTGGGTTCAGGTCTTGCTTTATAGTAGAAAGGGGAAAAATCATCAGGAGGAAAGGTATATGGAGTCAGACGCGAACACCCAGCCAATCGAGACCGCAGGTACTTCGGATGAATGTTCGAAGGGTGCGGAGAATTCCAAGAATCCTGATGGGCACGCGGCCTTAATCGCAGAGCTGCAAGAACGACGGGAGAAGCTCAAACAAGGCGGCGGCCCGAAGCGTATTGAAACCCAGCATGCCAAAGGTAAGCTCACCGCCCGTGAGCGTATCATCCGGCTGTTGGACGAGGGCAGCTTTCAAGAGATAGATGCCTACATAGCTCACCGCCATAGAGATTTTGGCATGGACGAGCAATGTTATCCCGGCGATAGTGTCGTGACCGGATTCGGCAAGATCAACGGGCGGACCATGTGTGTGTATGCGCAGGATTTCACGGTGTTGGGCGGCTCCTTTTCTGAAGTGCAGGGACAGAAGGTGGCCAAAGTGATGGACTTGGCGCTGGAATCGGGGGTGCCGGTCATTGGACTCAACGACTCGGTAGGAGCACGCATTCAAGAAGGGGTGTATAGCCTGGCAGCCTACGCTGAGCTTTTCTGGCACAACACTCAGGCCAGTGGGGTCATCCCCCAGATCAGCGTGATGCTGGGTCCGTGTGCCGGCGGATCGGTCTATTCTCCTGGTCTTACCGATTTTGTGATTATGACCAAAGGCACCAGCCACATGTTCATCACCGGCCCGGAGGTCATCAAAACTGTCACGCAAGAAGAAGTGGATCTGGAGACACTGGGGGGTGCAATGACGCACAGTACTGCCAGTGGTGTGGCCCATTTCGCCGCCGACGACGAGGACCATGCATTGGAGCTGACTCGTATCCTGCTCAGCTATTTGCCGTCAAACAACGCTGAGCCCCCCCCTGCCGTCGAACCAACCGACGACCCCTGGCGTATGGACTTAGAGCTGAACACCATCGTGCCCACCGATCCCAGCGAAGGCTATAATATGAAGACGATCGTCCGCAAAGTCTTCGACCAGGGCAGCTTTTTTGAGGTGCACGAGTATTTCGCCCAGAATGCCATCGTGGGCTTTGCCCGGCTGCATGGGCAGGCAGTGGGCGTGGTTGCTCAGCAGCCGATGATTCTGGCCGGCGTCATAGACATTGACGCTTCTGATAAAATTGCGCGCTTCATCCGCTTCTGCGATGCATTCAACATCCCGATCATTACCTTCGTCGACTCGCCTGGTTTTCTGCCTGGCCTGTCCCAGGAACACGGCGGGATCATCCGGCATGGGGCCAAAATCGTCTATGCCTATTCCGAGGCGACAGTGCCAAAGCTGTGTGTCGTCACCCGTAAAGCTTATGGTGGGGCTTACATCGTGATGAGCAGCAAGTACATTCGCACAGACTTAGTCTTTGCCTGGCCTACTGCAGAGCTTGCCGTGATGGGAGCCGAGGGAGCTATCAATATCCTCTACCGCAAACAACTCAAAGCGGTACAGGATCCCGATGCACGCCGGGCGCGGGCGCGTCTGGTGGCTGAGTTCCGCGAGAAGTTCTCAAAGCCTTACCAAGCCGCTGCCAGCGGCCACATTGACGAAATTCTCATTCCAGCCGAAACGCGTCCGCGTCTTATCGCCGCCCTGGAACTGCTGCACAACAAGCAAGTGACGCTCCTACCCAAGAAGCACGGGAATATTCCACTCTAACGAGAGACGAAGGCCGAACCCGCAAGTCCCCCGAATGGGGGAAGGCGAAGGACGAAGAATGTTCTTTCTCACCTCGATCTTATCAGAGACGCTCTAAAATAGAGCTTGCCTCTTTAGTCTCCTCTCTTTTGGCCTTCGTCAGGCGGTAAGGTCACTAACTGAATGGATACCCATGGAGGTGCACTTTGAACATAATTATGCAAGGGCTAAGTCTGAGCGGGCTGGGGCTGGGGCTCACCTTTGCGGCGCTAGGGCTACTCATCCTGGCAATGATTTTGCTAGAATACATCTTCCGCACGCGCCGGCTGGTTCCCGACGAGCGTGAGGCGGAAGAGACACCCGTGGTCAGTACGTTAGCGCGTGACACAGAGGAGGAGGAAGTTGCGGCGGCCATTGCCGTCGCGCTGGCTCATCTGCGTTTGCTGGACCTCCATCGGAGCGGGCTGGGAACTACCCTTGAGACTGGACACGGGTCGTGGTGGACGGTGGGCCACATTCGGCGGCATTTTCAAAGGAGAGGATAGCCATGAGTCCAACTTCCAGACGGCGGTTAAAGGTGACTGTCAATGGCAAACCGTACCTGGTTGAGGTGGGAGATTTGAGCAGGTCGCCGATTACCGTCAACGTCAACGGACGCCCTTACCTGGTGACCGTCGAAGCTGGCGCATTAGAGATGGTGCCTGCCGACGAGCCTGCGTCCGCTTTAGAGTCGGTGGTGCGAGAGACGTCGGCACCGGAGAAAGCTCCTACACCTCCAGGGCCAGGCGGGCCATTGGTGAGGCAGGTCAAAGCGCCTATGCCCGGCAACATTCTCGACATCACCGTCAAGCCGGGCGACCACGTCCGCTTCCGGCAGCGACTATGCTCGCTAGAAGCGATGAAAATGAAGAATGCTGTTCGTTCACCCCGTGATGGTGTGGTTGCCAGCGTGAATGTCACGGAGGGGCAGGCGGTAGCCCATGGCGACATACTGTTTACGTTTGAGGATAGGTCCCCATCGGGAAAGTGAGGGCGCTTATGGACTTCGTCAATCTTCTAGGACTGTTGCAAGCACCTATGCACCTTACGTGGAAGATGCTGCTGATGATGATCGCTGGTGGGGTACTCATCTACCTGGCCATTGCCAAAGATTACGAGCCGGTGTTGTTGTTGCCTATCGGTTTCGGGGCGATCTTGGCCAATCTGCCTCTCACAGATATTACCGGCGAGCATGGTATGCTCGGCATTCTCTATCGGGCCGGCATCGAGACGGAACTCTTCCCCTTGCTCGTATTCATCGGTGTGGGAGCGATGACCGACTTTGGCCCACTTCTGGATAATCCCAAAATGGCACTGCTAGGTGCGGCTGGCCAGTTTGGCATCTTTGGCACCTTGATGCTGGCACTGGCTCTGGGCTTCAATCTGAACGAATCGGCGTCCATTGGCATCATCGGTGCGATAGACGGCCCGACGGCTATCTACGTCTCGACCAAGTTGGCGCCACACTTACTGGGCCCAATCGCCGTGGCGGCCTATAGCTATATGTCATTGGTGCCTATTATCCAGCCGCCAGTCATGCGCCTGCTGACCACTGGTGCTGAGCGTAAAGTCCGTATGCCCTATACTCAGCGTGAGGTATCTAAGACGACGCGGGTGCTCTTCCCAATTGTCGTGACGATCATCGTTTCGCTGCTGGCGCCGGTGGCCTCTCCATTGATTGCCACGCTGATGTTCGGCAACCTGATGCGCGAGTCGGGGGTGGTAGAACGCTTGAGCAAGTCGGCCCAAAATGAAATTGCGAACGTTGCGACCATTTTCCTTGGCCTGACGATCGGCAGCACAATGACCGGAGACAGTTTTATCCGTCTCGATACGTTGCTCATTCTGGGGATGGGCCTGTTGGCCTTCATCTTCGACACGGCAGGCGGCGTGCTCTTTGGCAAGCTGATGTATGCTCTCTCCCGCAAAAAGTTCAATCCACTCATCGGCGCAGCGGGCATCAGCGCCTTTCCAATGTCGGCTCGCATCGTGCAGCGCCTGGGACAGGAATACGATTTTGAGAACTTTTTGCTGATGCACGCCATGGGGGCTAACACGGCCGGCCAACTGGGGAGTGTAGTCGCCGGTGGTGTGGTCCTGGCTCTGTTGGGGGGCGTGGTCTAAAAAAGAATGAAATGACTCAAGCCAGAACTGGCTCGACGAGTTCTGCCCCGCGCTGGAGGGCCTGTTCATTGGGCTTCAGCATTGCGCGCTTGCTTTCGGGTAAATGATCGCGCAGGGCTTTGACTATGGCTTCTAGCGGCAATACATGGGTCGCCGCCACTAGAGCACCCAACGTTACCATATTTGCCATTTTGGTATTTCCCAACTCAGCGGCAACCTCACTTGCAGGGACGGCGGCATAACGAATGTCAGTTCGGGACGGTGTACCTGAGATGAGCGAACTGTTATACACCAGCACCCCATTCTCTTTCACCAATGGCTCATATTTTTCCATCGAGGGGTTATTCAGAACGATCGCTGCGCTGGGGCGCCGGATGACCGGGGAGCCAACCTCCTCATCGCCGATGATGACGGTTACGTAGGCGGTTCCCCCCCGCATCTCCGGCCCGTAGCTGGGAATCCATGTGACGTTTTTATCATTGTCCATGCCGGCATAGGCCAAAACCATCCCGGCGAAGAGAGCCCCTTGACCGCCAAAACCAGAGATGATGATCTCTTCTTGCATCATTCTCTCCAATCTCCAATATCCAATCTCTACTTTAGATCCTTGACGATGTCCGCCACTTTGTAATCGCCCAATGGATAGTAGGGCACCATATTCTCCTTGATCCAGTCGAGGGCTTGATAGGGCGTCAGTCCCCAATTGGTGGGACAGGAGGACAGGAACTCGATCAGCGAGAACCCCGCACCTGCCATCTGCACCCGAAATGCAGTGCGGATGGCCTTCTTGGCGTCTTTGATGGTGCGAATATCGTAAACAGAGCGACGCACCACGTAGGAAGCACCCGGCAGGCCGGCCAGCATTTCGGCCATGCGTACGGGCATACCGGTCATCTCCACGTCCCTACCTGTCGGTGAAGAGCCAGTCACCTGACCTGGGAGGCTGGTGGGTGCCATTTGCCCGCCGGTCATCCCATAGATGGCGTTGTTGATGAAGAAGACGGTAATGTTCTCGCCGCGCGTGGCGGCCCATACAATCTCAGCCATGCCAATAGAAGCCAGGTCACCATCTCCCTGATAGGTGAAGACAATTTTATCGGCTTGCACCCGTTTGAGCCCGGTGGCCATCGCTGGCGCACGTCCATGAGCAGCCTCGGCACTATCCAGCTCGAAGTAGTTGTATAGCAACACAGAGCATCCCACCGGCGCTACGGCGATGGTACGCTCACGGATGCCGAGTTCGTCAATCACCTCGCCAATGAGCTTGTGGATGAGGCCATGTGTGCAGCCTGGGCAGTAGTGTGTGAGAACGTTGCTGAGCGCTTCTGGCCGCTTGTAAACTACTTGTTCTACCCCTTGCTCTTCCACGTCGTTATCCCCCTCTACATAGATAATGGCGCGCCGGTGAACTCACGCAACTCACCCCCCGCATAGTCTTCCCCGTGGGGGGACTCGTCCAGCCGGTTAGCCAGTGCCAAAATCTGATCCAAGATTTCGTCCGGCAATGGCACTGCGCCTCCCGTACGACCGTAGAAGTAAACCGGCACGCGCCCCCGAACTCCAAGCTGGACATCTTCGACCATCTGCCCTGTGCTCATTTCCAGCACCAGGATGGACTTGATCTTACCCTGTAAGAGCTCGTCCAGAGGTGCAAAGGGAAAGGGGAACAAGGTAATCGGCCGCAATAAGCCCGCTCGAACTCCCTGGCGCCTCGCTTCGCGAATGGCTGTCTTAGCGATACGGCCCGTGGTGCCAAAAGCGACAATCAGAATGTCTGCATCTTCGGTCAGCATCTTCTCGTAGCGTACTTCTTCTGCTCGGATGCGATTGAGCTTGGCCTGCAACCTTTTGTTGACGTTTTCGAGCACTTCTCCTCCCAGATAAAGGGAGGTGATGATGTTTTTCTTTCTACCCTTGGCACCTGTGAGAGCCCAATCGGGGCGGGTGGTACGTGGTTTCTGCATCGGAGGCAACTCGGCTGGTTCCATCATCTGGCCGATCATGCCATCACCGGCTACGATGGCAATGGTGCGATACTTCTCGGCCAGGTCGAAGGCGAGTACGGTAAAGTCGATGGCCTCTTGCACCGAACTGGGAGCCAGAACGATACTGTGAAAGTCACCGTGACCGGCGCTCTTGGTTAACTGGTTATAGTCCGCCTGAGTAGGCTGGATGTTGCCCAGTCCTGGCCCGCCGCGCATAATGTCTACAAGGACGACGGGAACTTCGGAACAGGCAATGTACGATAGGCCCTCTTGCATCAGACTAATGCCGGGTCCGGATGAGGAGGTCATCACTCGTACACCGGCGCAGGCCGCCCCGTAGACCATATTGATGGCTGCCAGTTCGCTCTCCGCCTGTAAAAAAGTACGCCCCAGTTGGGGCATTCGTAGTGACATATGTTCTAACAGCTCTGTTTGAGGCGTAATTGGGTAGCCAAAATACGCCTGTACGCCAGCTCGAATAGCAGCCTCGGCGATCGCTACGTTGCCTTTCAATAGCTCCTTTGCCATTGATTTCACCTCCCCCTCTATGTGACTGCTGCCCGCGACGTGCGTACTGCATAGGGCTCAACAGCCGGCTTGACTTTAACCTGGCGAAATACGGTGATAACCGCGTCCGGGCACATCATTGCACAAAGAGTGCAACCAGTACAGCGACTCTCTGGATCTACTAACCTGGCTGGCCTGTACCCCTTGGCGTTGTAGTAGTCGGCCATACGGATGAGATCATACGGACAGACAGTGGTGCATAATTCACATCCTTTACACATTTCTTCATCGACTTCAATGTGACCCTTTGCCATGGGTCTCCCCCTCCTGTTCTATTAGTGTAACTACTCGGCCATAAAGTGCCCCCGTGGGGTTGCACCTGGTCCAGCCTATAAGGGTGTACCGATTTGTCGGCCAGCGTCAGGGTGGGGTACGTGGGGCTTTGCGGTCTTCCTTGAGGAGTTGTATCGTCGGCCCCACCAATCCCTAACAAAACCCCATACCCTTTGAGTGTGTCCCAACGCACCTCCACGTCTGGAGTCAACTGGCCGCCGGGCATACTTACCTTTAGGGACGACGAGATAATTGTTCCACGGCCCGGCCTGATTGATCTCGTCGATCTCCGGTTTTAGCGCGCGTAACGTATCCTGAAGCTGATCGGTATCATCTATCGCCAGGACACGCTCAATCTCGCCTATTAACCGGCGGGTTCGATTGACAAGAGCTTCTAACGCTTCGGCATTATCTTCAGGGATGAGACCGTGCTTGGCTCTCAGCCGGGCCATTGCCACCGTTGCGTCGTAGGTAGCGCGAACGAGGTCATCGCGCGTCATCCAGTCCGTCTCATAGTTTAGCACATGTTTCCAGGTAGGCGCAAGTAAGGCTCGCCGATGTTCTTCTAACGTGCGGAATAGCACGCGATAGCCAGTTTGATCCGGCTTCTCGAAGGCGATACTACCCGGCGAGAGAAAGGGAACTAGGGGGGTGATAAAAGGTTGCAGTCGGCGATCGCCGCCGAACCGGGTCAACAGATCATCACAATAAGCCACTGTTGCCATCACAGAATCGTAATCCTGACGGGGCAGGCCAATGGTGAGGTGTAGATCGAAGCGTTCGCATCCTAACGCTAGCGCATCTGTGATGGTCTGCTCCACGGCTATGTTACTGTAACCCTTGCCCATCATCTGCCGCACCCGCGCGTCATGCGAGTCCATAGAGACCTGCAGGGCGAAGCGGGGTAACGCGTTGGCCACGTCCTGCAAAAACTTGCGGGGCATCGGCTCGAATAAGTTTAGGCAGAGCAGATTAGGGAAGCCACGCATTGCTTGCAAGAAGCGGTAGGCATAATCCATACCGGGGTGGGTGATGTCGAACGGCACATAGACCGAACCATGGTAAGACCGGCGGGCTTCGTACAGGTCCTGGGCCAGGCGTTCAGGTGAGCGATAGCTAGGCGCGTGTCGGTTATGGATACGTTGGTAGGCATAGGCCGACCCACCACAGGTGGGGCAGTTCTTGATACATCCACGAGCCATTGGACCAACCACGACAGGATAATCCCGTTGGTAGCCGAAGGATGAGTTGCCGTTGGATCCCAAGTCGTCCAGCGAAGCCAGTGGTGGCCCCATTGGATTCTCCATTACATGTCCCGAGCGGGTACGCCACGTAAGGCCAGGTACCAAGTCGGGAACTCGTCCTAGCGATAGACACTCCATCAAATGCACAAGTGGCTCTTCAGTCGAGTCGCCGCGTAGAACATAGTCTACTTGAGGATAGCTCATCAGCTCGCGATGATAGTAGGTGGCTGCAAAGCCTCCCAGAATGACCGGCGTTTCGGGATGAAACGTCTTGGCAATTTGAGCCACTGCCAGTGAACCCTGGGCGTGCGACAGCCAGTGGAAATCTATGCCAAAGGCGATGGGATTGAGGGCAGCAATGGCCTCTTCAGCATCAAATTTAGGATCATCGAGCATATGCCTGGCCAGGTTCACGATGCGAACACGATAGCCCGCGTACTCCAGGCGTTCGGTAAGTGAACCATAGCCCAGCGGATGAATCTCAAAAACATAGGGGGCAGGCGCAAAGTCAGCGATGGGACCGTAAAGGATTGCCTCTTGTCGAAAGTCGTAAACACTGGGCGGGTGGAGCAGCACCAGGTCGGGTTCAGACATCAAAAAATATCCTTATTCTTCTTCGAGGTGAGAGCCTTGTGCATACTTCTGTTGGCTGTGGAGACTCTCGTCACGTTCCGCATTACCTTTGAGTAATTTGATCAGGTAGTCAAGCAAATCCGTCTCGGTGATAATTCCCACCAGCCGACCTGCACCCTGCACCTGCTGGACACTACGAGGATGTTCCCCCGTCACCACGGGTAAGCCGCCGATTTTGTGATCGCGCATCAACTGAGCGGCGACAACTAGGGGCGCGTGCGCCTTTACCGTTATGGGATTGGCGGTCATCGCGCCCCATACTTTTACCTGGTCGAGAATCAAATCATCGTACCATCGCTCGCGCAGAACAAAGGGTGAGTTCGTCGCCCGGCGCAGATCCCGATCGGTGACGATGCCCACCAGTCGCCCGGATTGCACCACCGGCAGCCGGCGGAAGTCGCCTTCAGCCATTCGGTCGCGAGCCAGCCGCAAAGAGTCGTCAGGCACAACAGTGACCGGATCAGAGGTCATTACGTCGGCGACAGTTACCATCGGTTATCACTCCGGTTGGTAAACGGTGACCAGCAAATACCAGGTGAGCGGAATATTTACTGACTATAAATAACCCAATTCGCGAGCAGATTCCGTTAACTCGTCTCGGAATTTGGGATGAGCGATGTTGATGAGTTCTCTGGCCCGCTGACGCACTGTTTTGCCATGTAACGAGGCGACGCCGTATTCAGTCACGATGTAATGTACGTCGTTGCGGGTCGTTACCACGCCTGCCCCCTGGCTGAGCATAGGCACAATGCGGCTGACGTTCTCATTTTTGGCCGTAGAGAGGAAGGCAATAATGGGCTTTCCTCCTTTGGAGCGGGCCGCCCCTCGGATGAAATCCACCTGTCCTCCAACACCACTGTAAAAACGAGATCCGATTGAATCAGCGCAGACCTGTCCGGTGAGATCCACCTGCAATGCCGAGTTGATGGCGATCATTTTCTCGTTTTGTGCAATATTAAAGAGGTCGTTTACGTAGTCGGTGGGATGTAGCTCGATGATGGGGTTGTTGTGCACAAATTCGTAGAGCCGCTGCGTGCCAAACAAGAAGCCAGCGATAACTTTGCCAGGATGGAAGGTTTTGCACGCGCAGGTGATGACCCCGGCTTCCACCATGTCAATGACGCCATCCGAAAAAAGCTCGGTGTGAACCCCCAGGTTTTTGTGGTTCTCCAGGTTCTTTAGCACTGCATCAGGGATACCGCCGATACCCATCTGCAAGGTCGCGCCGTCGGGGATCATCTCAGCAATGTGCTGCCCCACCCGCATATGAAGTTCGGAACTGCCCGCCTGCGGTGCTTCGGGAAGGGTGTAATCCACCTCGACGATGTGCTGCAACTGACTGACATGGATGAAGCTGTCGCCCAAGGTGCGGGGCATTTGCCGGTTAATCTCGGCGACAATGAGATGAGCCGATTCGGCCGCTGGCTTGGTGGTCCCTATTTCCACCCCAAAACTGCAAAAACCGTGCTCGTCGGGAGGCGACAGAGAGATCAAAGCCACGTCAATCGGCAAAATGCCGTTGCGGAACAGGGCTGGTATCTCAGAGAGAAAGATGGGTGTAAAGTCAGCCCGTCCCTCTTGTACGGCCTGGCGTACGTTACGGCCGATGAAAAGCGCATTGTGGCGAAAGATGCCCGCGTATTTTGGATCGGCGTAGGGCGCTTCGGCAAAGGTCAAAAGGTGGGTGATCTCCACGTTGCGCAAGAGCGGCTGACGGGTTGTCTCCATAGCTCGCCGCATAAGCCCATTTATCAACTTCACGGGCACGCCAGCCCCACCGCCGATGTAGACACGATCGCCAGATTTAATACAAGCCAGGGCTGCATCGACATCGGTAACCTTGCGCCGATAGATCGCTTCCCAGTTCATGCAGGAACTCCAAGTGACAGATCAAGCTCGACCTGACGCCCCAGGCCGGCTGCCACGTCGGGATGCGTTAGCTTACCTCGATATAGATTGACACCCTCAAGTAGCCCAGATTCATCCTTGAACGCATTTGGTAACCCAGAAGCGCCGACAGATAGCAGGTAAGGCAGCGCTGCGTTGGTGAGAGCGTAGCTGGCCGTGCGAGCCACGGTGGCCGTCATATTCGGTACACAATGGTGAATGATCCCTTCTTCGACAAACGTTTGATCGCGCAGAGTAGTTGGACGGCTGGTCTCAACACAGCCTCCCTGGTCAATGGAGAAGTCTATGATTACCGACCCAGGGCGCATACGGCGCACCATGTCACGGCTGATCAGTATGGGCGCCCGCCGGCCGGGCGTCAATACACAGCCCAGCAATACATCCGCGAACTCAACCACCCGGTTTAGGTTGTATTCATTAGAGATCATCGTCGTGATCCGTCCGCCGAACATGTCGTCCAGGTATTGTAGTTTTTTTACATCACGGTCCAAGATAGTGACCTGGGCTCCCATCCCGACAAATGCACGCGCCGCATTGGAGCCCAGTACCCCACCCCCAATAATGACAATTGCCGCCGGTGGGACGCCGGGAATGCCGCTGAGCAAAATGCCTCGTCCCCCGCCTTCCCCCAAAGGTGATCTACCCTGTCCCGTTCGCAGGCCTCCTTTGGGGGTCTGCAAGTGAAGGTGTGTGCTCATCAGCAATTGGCCGGCGATGACAGGCGTCAATCGTCCGGCGACCTCGCTCATAGGCAACAGCACGGGCTTTAGGCCACCTTTCTCTTGAATCATCTCGTAGGCGATGGCTGTAACTTCGCGCTCGACAAGCGCTTCCAACAGATCGGGCGATGCCACAGATAAATGTAAAAAGGAGAAAATGGCTTGCCCAACACGAAACAGCTCATGTTCCTGGGCGGTTGGGCGCGTTACTTTTACCACCACGTCCGCGCGACCGTAAGCCTCCGCCGCTGAATAGACGATTTGAGCGCCCGCCTGGCGATAGTCCTCGTCACTAAAACCTGCCCCCGCGCCTGCGCCTCGTTCTATATAGATGATGTGGCCGGCTCGCGTCAGGGCCAGGACGCCGGCAGGGGTCAGCCCGACCCGCGTTTCCAGATCACGAACTTCTCTGGGGACTCCAAACTCCATAACTGTGCCAGCCTCCGTTTGACCAGGGCCTTCATTATACGCATAGAGCAAAAGATATCAGGACCCACTTACCTTGCTATCAAGTATAGCCAAAGGCATTCCGACCTGGCAGTGACGGATGTCATTGGACTATGGGACAAAACTCATTTGTCAATCTCACCTAAACTATGCTAGAATTATTTGAAAAACTAAGGGGTGCTTTAAGACCCAATAGGTATTGGCTTTAAGGCGCCTTTTGACCGAGTAGTTACTGGTGGCTACCAGCTTTTTGGAGATGTTGGCCCTCTTGTGGGAGCGGAGTTCGCTGCGAAGGGCACAATTATGAGGTGATAATGGAGAACAATATCGAACACATTTTGGTCAGGTACCCCAAAGGTGATCGAGGTTTCTTGATCCCGATTCTTCAAGAGGTACAAGAGTTCTATGGATACATCTCTTCTGATGTAGTGGATGAGATTGGGAGGTTCACCAAGGTAAACCCAGGAGAAATCTTCGGCGTTGCCTCATTCTACTCTCAGTTCCGTTTCACCAAGCCAGGTAAACATACGATTAAGGTATGTCTGGGGACAGCCTGCCACGTGCGAGGTGGCAGCCGTATCATGGATTGGATGGAACATAAATTGCATGTCAAAGCCGGTGAGACTACCCCCGATGGCCAGTTCAGCCTGGAGCAGGTGGCTTGCTTTGGCTGCTGTGCCCTGGCCCCGGTGGTTGTAGTAGACACGGATGTCCACGCCCGGATGAATTCCACCAAGGGCCAGAAATTACTCAAAAAATACGAGAGTTGATGATGACAACCATAGGCGAGTTGAGGGCAAAAGCACTTGCCGAGTGGCAAGCGCTGGAACAAGAGAGCCGGCCTCACGTGCGGATTGGCACTGACACCAGCGGCCAGGCGGCCGGCGCTATGAATACGGTTGCGGCATTTCAGCGGCAGCAAGTCGAGCACGAACTGGACCTGGTTATTACTCAGGTTGGTTCTATTGGGGCATGCTACGTGGAGCCGGTAGCCATCATCAATAAGCCGGGACAGCCAGCAATTCTGTACGGTAACGTTACCCCCCGGGCGGCTGCCCGTTTGACCGAGGATTGGCTGCTAGGCGACGATCCCTGCCCTGATTTAGCCATCGGTACTTTTGGGAATCAACCCTTAGATGGCATCCCCCCCCTGTCCTCGCATGCGATGCTGGGGGTAGAGCCGCGTATCATCCTCCGTAATTGTGGTCTCATCGATCCTACAAATTTCAATCACTACCTGGCTCGCGGCGGCTACGGAGGCTTTGAAAAGGCACTAAGCCGGACTCCCCAGCAAGTGGTTGAAGAAGTGAAAAAGGCCGGGCTGCGTGGCCGTGGCGGTGCAGGTTTCCCCACCGGTGTCAAGTGGCAGATATGCCGCGATCAACCGGGTGACATCAAATACCTGATCTGCAATGCTGATGAGGGCGACCCGGGCGCATTTATGAACCGTGCCCTGATCGAGGGAGACCCCCATTCCTTGCTGGAGGGCTTGCTGATTGGCGGTTATGCCTTGGGTGCTGCCGAAGCTTACATTTATATCCGGGCTGAGTACCCGTTGGCAGTCGAACGCCTTAAGTTCGGTATCCGGCAGATGCAGGAAATGGGCCTGTTGGGCAAAAATATCCTGGACTCCGGCTTCGATTTTGACATCAAGCTTAGAGAGGGTGCAGGAGCATTTGTGTGTGGCGAAGAGACAGCCCTGATCACTTCTATCGAGGGCAAGCGCGGGATGCCTCGGCCCAAGCCGCCCTTCCCGGCCGTCTCTGGCCTGTGGGGCAAACCGACGGTGATCAACAATGTAGAGACACTTGCCACGTTGCCGGCCATTATGCGCATGGGGGCCGATGGATACGTCAGATATGGGGCCGAGCGCAGCAAGGGTACCAAGACTTTTGCCCTGGCGGGCAAGATCAAGAATACTGGCCTGATTGAAGTCCCATTAGGCACTACGTTGCGGCAGATTGTCTTTGATATTGGCGGCGGTATTCTGGACGACAAGCCGATCAAGGCGGTGCAGACTGGTGGACCGTCGGGCGGGTGTATTCCGGCCGATCGGCTGGATACGGCGGTGGATTATGAGTCGTTAACTGCGGCCGGGACCATTATGGGCTCAGGTGGCATCATTGTAATGGATGAGGACACCTGCATGGTGGACGTCGCCTATTACTTCCTCTCCTTCACGCAAAAAGAATCCTGTGGTAAGTGCCCGCCCTGTCGCACGGGCACCAGGCAAATGCTGGATATCCTGGAACGCATCAAAAACGGCGAGGGCGAATTGGAAGACCTTCACCGGCTGGAGACGCTGGCCCAGACTGTCAAGGCCGGGTCTCTGTGCGGGCTGGGCCAGACGGCGCCCAATCCGGTGTTGACCACTCTACGCTACTTCCGGGATGAGTATCTGGCTCATATCGTGGAGCATCGCTGTCCGGCGGCAGTTTGCCCGGCGCTAATAACCTACGAGATCACAGATACTTGTAACGGTTGCACCCTGTGTGCTCGGGTGTGTCCTGTCGACGCCATCGCTGGAGAAAAGAAGCAGATGCACTCTATCGATCCCAAAGCATGTATTCGCTGTGGCGCTTGTTACGAGAGCTGCAATTACGATGCCATCATAGTGCATTAGGAATTAGAAAATGACTGTATCAATCTCGATTAATGGAATCGCAGTCGAGGCCGAACCAGGTATGACGGTTCTTAAGGCCGCCCAGGCTAATGATATTTACATCCCTACCCTGTGCTATGCGTCCAGGTTGCCGGCCGTCGGCGCCTGCCGCATGTGTGTGGTAGAGATCGAGAACATGCGTGGTTTCCCCACAGCCTGCACCGTGCCGGTCTCCGACGGTATGGTTGTTCGGACTGAGACGCAAGCGGTGCAGAACCTACGCCGGGAAATCCTTGCGCTAATTTTGTCCGAGCACCCCTATACCTGCCTGGTGTGCGAGGCCAAGTGTGGCGATTACCTTGGCGGCACTATCCGTAAAGCAGCCGTGACCACAGGTTGCCAGTATTGTCCTGCAAATGGTCAGTGTGAGCTTCAGAATTTGGTGGACTATTTGGGTCTAGAAGATGTGCCTTATCCCATCACCTATCGCGGATTGCCCGTCGAACAAGATGATCCCTTCTTCGACCGCGACTATAACCTCTGCATCCTGTGTGGACGCTGTGTGCGCGCCTGCCAGGAGATACGGCATTCTGGCGTCCTGGCTTTTGTAAATCGCGGCAGTCAGACCATTGTCGGCACGGCTTTTGGCCGGTCTCATCTGGAAACAGACTGCCAGTTCTGTGGGGCGTGCGTGGACGTTTGCCCCACTGGCGCTCTGGCTGACAAGCGTGCTAAGTGGGAGGGAATGCCGGCAGCTATTATCCCCAGTGTGTGCCCCTATTGCTCTGTGGGCTGCGCGGTGAACCTGCAAGTAAAGGACGGCAAAGTCATTCGCGCGATAGGACACGACGATGGCTTAACCAATGACGGGCAGCTCTGCGTCCGTGGCCGCTTTGGGGTGGTGGATGTAGTGCACAGTCTGGCTCGCCTGAAGGTGCCTCTCGTGCGGCGAAATGGCCGGCTGGTGGAAGCTTCGTGGGACGAGGCGCTAAGTGTGGTAGCCGAGAATCTCGGTCAATACCGTGATGGCCAATTCGCCGTCGTAGCTTCAGCAGCAGCGACGAACGAGGAAAGTTATGTGCTTCAAAAGTTCGCACGGACGGTGATGCACAGCAATAACGTGGCACTGGCGGCTGGCTTTCCCGAGCACGAAAACGTGAGCGAACTTGTCGATGGCCTCAAGGCGATCGATGGTCCGGCCATCCGCGATGTGCGCAATGCTGCCTGCATTCTGGCCATTGGCACCAACATATTCGAGTCTCATCCCATTCTGGGGTTGGAGATCCGCCATGCTCTTAGTAAAGGCGCATCCTTGATCACCATCGATGCCCGTCGAACTCGCATGGCTCAAGAGTCAGACGTGTGGCTACAGCCAAAGGTGGGCACAGACCATATGTTGCTGGCCGGAATAATCAGAGTACTGGTCGACCAGGGATTGATTGCGGGGGCGGCGGATTACTCTGAGTTGGCCGACCTGGATCTGGACAAGGTGACCGCGATAACTGGTGTGAAGCAAGATACTATCGTTATGGCAGCGCGCCAGGTGGCAGGTCGCCTCCTCTCCTCTCAGGGGAACGGCCAGCAAGGGAGCGCCGTTATTATCTATGGCTCCGGGGTAACCCACCACCCGACTGCTATGGATGTCATCAGGGCCATCCGCAGCCTGGCTTCCGTATTAGGTAAAGCGGGGGTTATGGAATTGCCGGGTGAGGGCAACTTCGTCGGCGTCCACGACATGGGGGTAAACCCGACCCTATTGCCAGGTTATCGCTCGGTCTCTAGCCCTGAAGCCCGGCACACTTTCGAAGCGGCCTGGGGTGTCGCTCTCAACCCCAATCCGGGGCGGGGTTATGAGGCCACCCTGGAAGGGATTCGCCAAGGGCAGATTAAGGCTCTGTACCTGACTGGCGAAATGCCCCCTCTCCCTGAGTTTTCTAATCTGGAATTTTTGGTAGTGCAAGACATTGTGAGCACGAAAAATATAGAGTATGCGCACGTTGTGCTCCCTGCCACTACCTTCGCTGAGATGGATGGTACTTTGACCAACATGGAAGGGCGTGTCCAGTGTTTACGCCAGGCGATTCAGCCGGTGGGATTATCTCGTCCGGGATGGATGATCACTCGCGATATAGCCAGGTCTTTGGGCAGCGAGCTTTGGAATTACCAGTCAGCGGCAGAGGTAATGGCCGAGATTGCTGCTTTGGTGCCGGCCTACGCGGAGGTGAGTTACGATGCGTTAAGTGTGGGCGGGATCTTACGCCATTTCGAGCCAGCACCCGCCGCACAGCTTATGCGCTTCAGACTGGACGGTATTCCCCAGATCACCAACAACCAGTTTCCCCTTACCCTGATCACCGAGCGCAATTTGTTCTATTATCACGGTGCTTGTCTGACAGAGGAGGTTAAGGGGATGAATCTCATCAAGCAAGAGGAAGTTTTGTATCTGAACTCGGTGGACGCCACCCGGTTGGGGGTGGCTGATGGAGCTCTGGTAAGAGTTGTATCTCCTTATGGCAGCACGGAGTGCATTGTGCAGGTAACTGATGGGATGATGCCCGAGGGTGCTGCTTTCGTCAGCTTCAACCGGGTGAACAGTTCGCCTTTGTTCCCAACCCTGACTCCAAGTGCCAAAGCATGCGCGATACGGGTAGAAGTAGAGGCGTAGATATGGAAAAAGTAGAGGTATGAAGCATGGCTGAGACAGCGCATAATCCATCCCATGGGAACCGGCATACCAACGACCCTTTTGAACCGGGACCGGTCACGGTGCTGAAGCGTGAGCCATTGGTGCCCAATTTGCAATTGCTTACCGTACGAGCGCCGATTGTGGCCTCGAAGATTCAGCCCGGCCAATTTGTCATCGTTCGTGCCGATGAGTATGGGGAACGCATTCCCCTGACCGTGGTCGATTGGGACAGAGAAGAGGGGTCGGTTAGTTGCATATTCATGCAGGTGGGCACGTCTACCTACAAGTTAGGTCAACTGAAAGCGGGTGACGTGTTGCCCACCTATGTTGGCCCTCTGGGCAAGGCGATGGAACTGGATCATTGGGGCACTGTGCTGTGCGCTGGAGGATGTTATGGCATTGGCAGCATCTACCCCGTGGCCCGAGCCTTGAAGGAGAAGGGCAACCAGGTCATCTCTTTGATCGAAGGGCGCAGTAAGTTTTTGCTCTACTGGCGGGATCGGCTGGAGGCTGTGAGTGACCGGGTGTTGATTGCTACTCGTGACGGCTCTATGGGAAAAAAGAACGGCTATCCCGGTCTGGTTGAAGGTTTGCTGGCTTCTGGTGAGCATATCGATCGGGTTGTTGCCATTGGCTGTACTTTCATGATGTACGAGATGTCCGAAGCCACCCGTCCCTTTGAGGTCAAGACCATTGTCAGTCTAAACCCGATTATGATTGATGGAACAGGGATGTGTGGGGCGTGCCGGGTGTCAGTGGGGGATGAAACCAAGTTTGCATGTG
>CAYTNQ010000079.1:0-19968 GCA_964439175.1 uncultured Anaerolineales bacterium
GCCTGTGCGTCTCTTACAAGGAGCTTGACAAAAGCGGCCACATAGGAGGTCCCCTACGGGGAAAAGCGCCGTTTGGGCCACCGTTGGCGGAAACGGACAAAGTGGAAGTGACGCTGACGGTGGATGCGGGGGGGGAAGATGCGGAGGTTAGAGGGCGAGAGGGACTGGAGGGGCTGCGGCGGGGGCGGATCCTGCGCCTGACGGAGGAGGCGCTGGAACAAGGCGGTTTGCTGACCCAGGAAGACCTGGCCCGCGTGCTGGGAGTGGATCGGCGGACGGTCGTGCGTGACGTGAAGGTGCTGAAAGCCGCAGGGCACCTGGTGCAGACGCGGGGCGCCGTGAAGGGGGTGGGACGCGGGCAAACACACAAAGTGCGGATCATCGAGTTGTGGTTGGATCGGGAAGGGTACGAGAAGATTTCGCGCTGGATGCATCACTCACCGCAGGCGATCAAGCGCTACGTGAGCATCTTCTTGCGGGTGGTGCTACTGCACCGGCAAGGGACCCCGGTGAAGGAAATTGCTTTCCTGACCCAAGCCTCCGGTCGGCTGGTCAAGGACTATCTGGCGGTGTACCAGGCGGCGCTGGCGGAACCGCACCGGCGAGAGAAGCTGGAAGAGGAGTTGACGCGGGTGAGCGCCTGGCAGCAAGCTCCCGGGCAGGGGCAGGCATCCTCTGGTCAGGGGAAAAAGGGGGAGGTGACGAGATGAGCCGGGTGAATGCGTATGCCAGCATCGAGAAACGGACCTTCGAGAGTGCGCTGCTACACTTGCTGGAGACGGAGTACGGGCTGCTGGGCGGGCGGCGCATCCTGCACCTGCTGGTCGAGGA
Source organism: uncultured Anaerolineales bacterium (assembly GCA_964439175.1). Lineage (GTDB taxonomy): Bacteria > Chloroflexota > Anaerolineae > 4572-78 > NAK82 > CAYTNQ01. Next base: position 832 of record CAYTNQ010000079.1, read on the forward strand.
TGTAATGGCCCTGGTGGCCGAGTTCTACCCGGCCACGGAGCAGGCGGGTAGTGGGACTCTGGTCTGGACGTGCACCGCCGATGAGGGCAAGAAAGCCGAGCCGGGCAAGCGCACCGAGGAGTACAAGACGGTGACGGTCAAGCTGCCCCTGGTGACGACGGCTGACTTGCAGGACCGCACCGAGCACAAGACGCCGCGCAACAAGACCCGGGCCACGGCTCAGGCGCGGGACAAGCGTAGGCTGGCCCGTATGGTCAAGGCCGCCGAGGCCCAGGGCGGGTTACTGACCATCGCCGAGTTGAGCGTCATCTTGAACCGCTCCTACGAGGTCACGCGGCAGTCTATCCGCGCGTGGGAGGAGGAGACGGGCGAGTTGCTGCCGATGAAGGGCTATCGCATGGATCAGGGCAGCCGCCCGACGCACAAGAAAGAGATCGCCCGGCTGTATGAGCAAGGCATGGAGCCGCCCGACATTGCCCGCGAGACAGGGCACAGCCTGAAAAGCGTCGAGCGCTATCTGCAGGACTATGAGCGCGTCAAGACGTTAGTGAAACGGCTCGCTATTCGCTATTCGCAAGTTACCAGATGAATCGGGCACCCCTGGGGACACGGGCAATAGAAAACTCACCAGGTCTCGAGAAGAAAAAGAAAAGCCCCTGCGCTGGCAGGAGCCTTTTTTGTTGAGGGACTGGGGGATGGGGTTGGGCACCTCGTGGGGCAGTAAGACCCCCCAACTATTGAGGGTCCATACAAGAATAGGTTCCCGCACTTCCACCAGTTTTGCCAAAGAAATCCGCCTCAAATGCGGGAAGTTGTTTATCTACGGACCCTAAATGACCCAGGTGCCCAAGAGTAGCAGTGCCGCCGAAATCAAAATTAGATAAAACGCCAATTGGCTTAGGATGGGTATGGCGACGAACGCTCCAACCACCCCGAGAATGAAGAGCAACAGGGCAACGTTCCACAAGCCACGTTTAGGTCTATGCAGTCTGCTTTTCACGTTTGTCCCCCTTTCTTCAAAGGGCGGGTATCTGTTCAGCTCTGATCCCCGGCTCGACGCGGCGTCCCACGCCGCTCAGAAATGAGCGCCCTGGCGCGCGCGTAGAGGTCGTCGCATTCCTGGGGTAGCGCCGGCCCAATCCATTCCACTGCCTGTAACTCATTTTCGAAGTACGGCGGCAAATGGCCGAAGGAACAGCCGGCACCGCCGTGACCGTCGCCGGACCCGAACACAATGCGGCCGATTTGGTGCATTAGCAGAGCGCCCAGGCACATCAGGCATGGCTCAAGGCTGCTGTAACAAGTCATCTCCCGCGATTGCGGCCAGAGATGTGCCGGAACGCTGCGCAGCGCTTCCATTTCCGCATGCCGGGTTGCGTCGAGATGCGGGGCCCAGATGGAGTTCTTGCCTTCCGCGATCACCTCACCTTTGAGGACCACCACTGCACCGATGGGCAGGCTTCCCAGCCTTTCGGCCTCTCGTGCCAACTGGATGGCGTGTCGCAGGTATTTCTTATCGGTTTCTGTAATAAGACCTGCACTTACCTGACTACTGACCACTGCCTACTGCCTACTGTCCACTGATCACTGGCCACCCCGGCCCGCTCGGGGCAGCCGGGGCGGGCTGACCCCTGCCCACTGATCACTGACCCCTGCTCACTGATCGATCCTTCAACAGCCTGGCCAGAGCTTGCAGCAACTCGGCGGGGACCGGGAAAATAGTCGTCGAGTTCTTCTCGACGGCGATCTCGGTCAGGGTTTGCAAATAGCGTAACTGAACGCCTGCGGGTTGCCTGGACAGCATAGCCGCGGCCTCGGCCAATTTCTCGGCTGCATCATATTCACCTTCGGCGTGGATGATCTTGGCCCGCTTATCGCGCTCGGCCTCCGCCTGGCGCGCCATCGCCCGCTGCATGGGTTCGGGGAGTTCGACGTCTCTCACCTCGACGGTGCTGACTTTGATGCCCCACGGCTCCGTGGCCTCGTCGATGATCACCTGGAGCGTTTGGTTGATCTTCTCCCGGCGAGCCAGCAGCTCGTCCAGTTCACTTTGGCCGATGACGTTACGCAGCGTCGTTTGGGAGATGTTCCAGGTTGCCCGCCGATAGTCTTCGACCTGCACGATAGCGGCCGAGGGGTCAATCACCCGGAAGTAGACGACGGCGTTCACCTTGACGGTCACGTTGTCCCGGGTGATCGCTTCCTGGCTGGGCACATCGAGGGTGACGACGCGCAAGTCCACCCTTATCATGCGGTCCACGATAGGGATCATGAACATCAGTCCTGGCCCCTTGACGCCGGCCAGCCGCCCCAGGCGGAACATCACCGCTCGTTCATACTCCTGCAGAATCCTGATGGCCGAACTGAGCAAGATCAACAGAATGATGATCAATACCCCAAAGGTTGAAAAAAATTCTACGAATTGTGCCATGACCGTTTCCCCCTTGAGACGCATGCTTGACATAAATAGTTCGCTACCATGAACTTTTCTCCGAAGGTAACTGCTCGCCCCCCGTAGGTTTAGGCGAATGCCAGATCAGAAACCGCTGCCATACTCGGCAATTCAGACGCAGCACGCCCTTTCCTCTATGTATTATACCCGATGCCGGGAGGCAAAGCAATAGTAAACATCCTTGACGCGCAAAAAAAGGCGTGTTACAATTCTTTTTTTGCAGCGGATGTGCCGTAGCCCAACTTGGAGGTGGATGCCCATGGACGATTTGGTCGAACTCTGGGAAAACCCTGTCGCTGAGGAGAAATATTTGATAGCCGGCTGGCATCAATGGGCAGATGCAGGTGCCATTTCGTCCGGGTTGCCTCAATACCTCATAAACCAAACTGGTGCCAGAAAGATCGGCGAGATCAAGCCTGATGGATTTTATCTGTTCCAAATGCCCGGTACTCACCATCTTTTGAGGCCAGAAATAAAACTGGATGAAGGTTACAGGAAAGAGTTAACCTCCAGAAAAAACGAGTTCTTTTATGCAGGGGATGCGAGGAAGGGGCTCCTGGTTTTTCTGGGAGAAGAGCCCCATCTGAATGTAGAACGATATGCCGAGGCCTTTTTTGACGCAGTCCAGGCATTAAGCGTGAAAAGAGTAGCCGCCGTGGGAGGGGTGTATGGGGCTATGCCATATGATAAAGAGCGAGAAATTTCGTGCGTCTATAGCCTTCGGGAAATGAAGGATGAGCTGGCCAAGTACGCGGTCAAGTTTTCCGACTATGAAGGTGGGGCAACCATCGGCACATATCTCATCGATAGAGCAGAGCAAAGAGGCGTAGAGTTCATCGACTTTTATGCATTTGTTCCAGCCTATGACTTCGAACAGATCTCAACACTCCTCCAGGGAATGAGGATAGAAAGTGACTTCAAGGCATGGTATGACCTTATGAGGCGATTCAATCACATGTTCGATTTGGGGATTGATCTGTCAACCCTGGAGAGACAAAGTGATGAACTCCTTTTGTCTATGGATTCCAAGATCGATGAATTGGAAAGGAAGATGCCCCAGCTAAAAGTGAGAGAGTATTTGGAGGAGTTGGCGAAGAACTTTAAGGAAGCCTCTTTTATGCCCCTTGATGATGTGTGGGAGAGAGAGTTGGGAGATCTTTTTAAAGACGATCTGGAAGGTTAGGCAGGTACAATTCGTCCATATCATCGTCAAACTCGAATAGCTCTGAGTACCTGGCCCAGTTGATAGCCGTGTCCAGTTGATCTGCCGCATATTCGCCGAACTCAGCTTGAAGTCTGTCCAGGAAGTACTCCTCCGCCACGCGATGGTCGGCGTCCGCCTGCAGCGTCTCATAGATCCAACTGATGATGGGCAATCGCAACACACGCCCGGCCATCATTTCCTTGCGGGCCAGGATGCTGGCATCCGCGTAAGCCTGCCCCAGCGCTGTCAACACGATGTCGCCCTGATCTACCACAGCAAATCCGGTCAGTTCGGCTGCCTCGACTACAGGCAACAGGTCGTCCAGTTGCATAGCCAGTTCGTCGGCCAGGCGATATAGATCGTGTCGTCCACCTTCTTCGTTGATCGTTTCCAGCAAGCCGGCCATGCCGTTGATGTGCGCTGCGGGTAGCTTGACCGTCTTACCGGGCAGGCCCGGCGCGGTACCCAGGGCTTCCTGCCCCCGTTCCGTCCTGCCGGCTACCGCCGCGTACACTTTGTCTACCAGCGCCTGGAATGCGGTGCCCTTGCGGTGGCGGGGATGGTGCAAGGTAACGCTGAATTCGGTTACCACGTGGCCCGGGTCTTTATCCATCACCACGAGGCGGTCGGCCATAAAGACCGCTTCTTCAATGTTGTGCGTCACCATCAGCACCGCCTGGGTGGGAATGGCCTTGCCCAGCCACAACTCCATCAACTCGCCGCGTAGCGCCTCGGCGCTGAGCACGTCCAGCGCGCTGAACGGCTCGTCCAGGCACAACAGTTCCGGCTCCACAGCCATCGCGCGCGCAAAGCCACACTTTTGGCGCATACCACCGGAAAGTTCGCGCGGGTAAGCCGACTCGAAACCGTCCAGGCCCACTTCGTCCAGCAAACCCAGTGCCTTTTCATGCCGCTCAGGTTCAGGCACGCCGCGCGCCTTGAGCGCAACTTCGACGTTTTCCAGCACCGTCAACCACGGATACAGCGCAAAGGTCTGAAAGACGATCGTCGCATGCGGGTTGACGCCGCTCAGAGGTTGGCCTCTGTAAAGTACCTGCCCTTCGCTGGCCGGATTCAGCCCGGTGATGATGCGCAATAATGTGGATTTGCCGCAGCCCGAGGGTCCCAGCAGGCACACAAACTCGCCCGGGTAGATTTTCAGGTTCACGTCTCGTACAGCCATGAATCGCCTGGTCCTCTTGCCGTAGTAGCGAGATACGTGCCGCAGTTCTAAAAGTGCGCCGTTACGCTTTTCGTTGTTTGTCATAGCTTAAGCTCATTCCATTCGATACTTTTCTTCCGCCATTACATACAGCCGTCGCCACAAGAAGCGATTAATGGTCACGACGGTAATGATTAGCGTCAGAGTAGCTCCCAGCAATAATGCGTAATTACCGCTGGCAGTGGCTTCCGCGATCAGGGCACCGACGCCAGTTGTATCCAGGGCTTTCCCACCGAAGTTGACGTACTCGGCGACGATGCTGGCATTCCATGCTCCGCCGCTGCCCGTGATTATGCCAGTAATCAGATACGGAAATAGCGCCGGCAGGATTACCGTGCGCCAGCGCGCCCATCCTTTTAGCTGCAACAACTGGGTAGTGTAAGCCAGATCTTGCGGAATGGCCGACGCGCCAGCGATGACGTTGAACAACACGTACCACTGCGTGCCCATCAACATCAACAGCACAGCCGCCAGGTTTAATCCACCCGCCACATTAATGAGCGCCAGCAGGATGATGGGGAACAGCGCGGTCGCCGGGACCGAGGCTACTATCTGCACAATAGGCTGAAGCACAGCCGCCAGCTTACGATTGGTGCCGATCAGCACGCCAACCGGCACCGTCCAGGCCACGGCGATCACCAGCGCAATGCTCACCCGCAGCAATGTGGCCATGGTGCCTATACCAATACGTGCCCACTGCGTGCCGGGCAAAGTGGCCAGCAGCAAGGCCGCCTGCAGGCCGCCATAGGCCAGTCCCGCTATCATGCCGGCACCGAGGATAAGGGTCACAGCAGAAAGCCGTCCGTTGGCCGATCTGCCAGAGAGCGCTGCATTTTGGGAGACATGCCCCAGCGTTGCGTCCACACGTTCATTCAATGGATGCCAGATATAGCGTCCAAATTGCTCCAACAGCCACGAGCGGCTGAGCACGTCGTAAAACCATGCCTCAGGTGGTTCATCGCTTGTCGCCATCTCCACTTTGAACTTGTCGGACCAGGCCAGCATGGGCCGCCAGATCAGTTGATCCATCAACACAATGACCAGCACCAGCGTGCCCACCCCCCACAAGATCGAATGGGTGTCGCCAGCGCTGGCGGCTGCTTGCAGGTAACTGCCCAGGCCGGGCAGGCGAAAGTTACGGCTGCCTACGCTGAATGTTTCGGCTGCCATCAGAAAGAACCAGCCGCCTGCCCACGACACCATCGAGTTCCAGATCAATCCCACCGTGGCGAACGGTAACTCCATCGTCTTGAAACGCAGCCAGGGATTCAAGCGAAAGATGGCCGATGCTTCGTGCATCTCGGCCGGAACAGTGGTCAGCGATTGGTAAAAGCTGAAGGCCATGTTCCACGCCTGGCTGGTGACAATCAGCACGATGGAAGCCAGTTCCACGGCGAAATCTTCCGGCAAGATGGCGCTCAGGCTGAGCAGCACCACTGGCAAAAAGGAGAGAATCGGCACACTTTGCAGCACGTCCAGCACAGGCATCAGTACTTTTTCGGCGGTACGGTTGTGGGCGGCCGTGTAGCCGTAGACCAGGGTGAAGCTGAGCGAAAGCAGGTAGGCAATCACCATCCGGCCCACCGATAACAACGCGTACCAGGGTAGGGCCGTGGGGGAAAGAGAGATGGCAGGGCCGGAAACTTCGGCCGGAGCGTGCAGCGCCAGTCGCGCCCCGATGTACAGTAGCGTGGCCAGTGCCAGCAAGATAAGGGCGTCGCCCACGCCGAAAGTGGGGCGTGCCAGGTTGAAGGCCAGTCCAAAACGACGGCGCATCCATGCCTCCTGATTTGGAGAAAACACAACCCCCGGCCACACCTTGGAGGCATGGGCACGGGGGTTGGTGATCAGAATCTAGAGAGATCGTCTCCTCCATAATTACTCGTTCTGAGAACAGGGTGAAGTATACATCTGGGGGACAGAATGTGTCAAAGTCAACGGGTTTCCATTCTAAGCACTTGTCCAGAAATAACTTGGTACTTTTGTCATCAGTTTACGCCTGATTTGCCTGCTCAAATGCAAAGTTATTATTGGACAAGTACTAAGAAAACAATGGGAACGCCCGGCAACACCCTGGATGCACTACTTCAGAACCGTGTTATGCAGCGCTCCTCTGCCCATACTCCATCTGTTTACCGGGCGAGCAGGCGATGAACCAGTCGAGGGGTTAGGGGTGGGATATATCTGAGTTTGCCTCTCGACTTCAGATGAAGTAAAATTGTGGCCAGTCACGTTGGCTTGATTCTGCGCCTTAAGGTGATCTGTCCCATTTTCCTCACGAGTTCCCTGGCGCTGATTCGCTCGACAACCGCATACCACCGATGACTGATCGCCGTCCACAGACAGGAGGAGGCATGGCGACGGGCACTGATTGTTTCAATTTTATAGAGTAAAAGGGCCTGGTTTATCGTGAATAATGGGGCTGCTTCGCTTAATAGTGGAATTCGTCGTGGAACATCTCCAGCCGATTTCAACCCGGCCCAGAGATGGTGGACTGTTTGTCCAGGTGAAGGAGAGTGCCAACTATGCTCCAAGCTTATTCATTACATACGCTAGGGGTGACGAGGTGATCACCATTTTGGACATCGGGCGTGGCATCACTGAACGAGTGCGGGCGGAGGCCGAGCGCCGTGCCCGTGAGACCCGTCTGTCGAACCTGCTTGATATTGTCGCCGACGCAATCATCATGGTGGATCAAGATCAACGTATTCTGGTCTTCAATCAGGGCGCGGAGCAGATCTTCGGCTATCGCGCCCAGGAAGTTCTGGGCCACCCCTTGGATCGACTGCTGCCGACGCGCTTCACCGCAGCCCACCGCCGACACATCCATGCCTTTGCCGCCGGGCCTGAGGCTGCCCGGCGCATGGGTCAGCGGCAGAAAGTGTTCGGGCAGCGCAAAGATGGCACCGAGTTCCCGGCCGAGGCGTCCATTGCCAAGTTGACTCGGAATGGACACACAATCTTCGCAGTCATCCTGCGTGACATTACCGCGCGCGGGCGAGCAGAAGAGACCTTACGGCAGCAAGCACAAATCATCGACCAGATCCATGACTCGGTGGTTTCTACAGACCTGGATGGATATGTGACCCGCTGGAACAAAGGGGCGGAAAGATTGTTTGGATATTCGGTGGAAGAAGCTTTGGGCCAACACATATCCTTCCTCTACCCGGAGGATCAGCACCAGTTCCTTCAACAGGAAGTGATCAAGCCGCTTAAGGCGAAAGGGAATCATGAGATTGAAGTACAGATGCGAAAGAAGTCAGGTGAAGACTTCTATGCCCATCTTTCGCTCTCGTTACTTCGGAACGCTGAGGGTTCGGTCACCGGGATGATCGGTTACGCGATGGAGACCACCGAACGAAAGCGGGCAGAGGCGGAACTCAGAAGTCGGGCGCACCAACAAGCCGTCATAGCCGAACTGGGACAGCGCGCGTTGGTAGGTACCGATCTAGCCACACTCATGGAGGAAGCCGTCGTTCTGGTCGCCCAAACCCTCGCGGTGGAGTACACCAAGATTCTGGAACTCCTCCCGGATGGTGAGGCCTTGCTGCTACGGGCCGGCGTAGGTTGGATGGAAGGCTACGTGGGACACACACTGATAAAGGCCAAGACAGCCTCACAAGCCGGTTATACCCTGCTCTCCACAGAGCCGGTGATCGTTGAAGATTTGCGCACAGAAACCCGATTCAGCGGGCCTCCGCTGCTTACTGACCATAGAGTCGCGAGCGGCATGAGTGTCATCATTCACGGCCAGGACCGGCCTTTCGGCGTCCTGGGGGCGCATACGACCCAACGGCGGAGGTTCAGCACCGATGACATCCACTTCCTTCAGGCTATAGCCAATGTGCTGGCTGCTGCTATCGAGCGTAAACGGGCGGAAGCACACCTGGCCTACCAGGCTCACCTGCTGGCCAATGTGCACGATGCCATCCTCGCCGTTGATGAACGGTTTGTGCTTGCGGCTTGGAATCGGGCAGCCGAGGAGATGTATGGCTGGAAGGCTGAAGAGGTCCTGGGCCGGAAAGTACAAGAAGTGATTCGCTCGGGGTTTAGCCAGGCTCAGCAGGCTGGGGCGCTCCGAACGCTGGCCGAGAGAGGACACCACCGGACCGAAGTGGTTCAGTGCCGCAAGGATGGCAAGCCGATCTACGTCGAAGGGACTACCATCGCACTGAAGGGAGAAGATGGAGAGATCACTGGCTATGCAAGCGTGAACCGTGACATTACCGAACGCGTGCAAGCCGAGGAAGCATTGCGACAGTATGTCGAACGCTTGAAGATCTTGCGCGAGATCGACCAGGCGATCTTAGAGGCGCAGTCGCTGGAGGAGATTGCCCTGGCTGGATTGCGCCGCATTCGAGAGTTGGTGCCCTGCTTGCGAGCCAGCGTCGTGATTTTTGACCTGGAAGCCAGCCAGGGCGCACTGCTGGCCGCCCATGTAGACGGCGAGACCAGCTTAGGCACAGGGTCGCAGGTTCCCCTGGAAGTTTTCGGAAGCATGGAGGAGTTTCGTCGGGGCAACGTCCACGTAGTGAAGGACATCCAGGCCATTGCTCAGTCAATACCAGCTATGGAAGCCCTGCAAGCCAACGGCGTGCGCTCATATATCAACGTACCGCTCGTCGCCCAGGATGAATTGATTGGCTCTCTCAACCTGGAATCAGGCCAACCAGATGCCTTTTCTTCCGAAGATGTGAAGATCGCCGGCGAGGTGGCCGATCCATTGGCCATTGCCATCCAACAAGCCCGGCTGTTCGAGTGGCTGAGCACTGCACACGAACGCTTACAGATTCTCTCCCGCCGGCTGGTGGAAGTGCAAGAGACCGAGCGTCGTCGAATCGCCCACGAACTTCACGACGAAATTGGCCAGACCCTGACCGCAGTGCAAGTCAATTTGCAAGCCTTACAGCATCCGACAAATACGACCCAACTTGTACCGCGTCTGGAAGAAAGTATCGACATCGTGGAACGGGCGCTCCAGCAGGTGCGTGACCTCTCCCTCGATTTGCGACCGTCGCTGCTGGACGACCTGGGGCTGGTGGCCACCCTGCGCTGGTATGTAGACCGCCAGGCACAGTTAGGCGGATTCGCCGCCAAATTTACGGCTGGTCCATTGGAAGGGCGGGTACCCCCGGAACTTGAGGCTACATGCTTTCGGGTGGTGCAGGAAGCGCTGACCAACGTGCTGCGGCATGCCAGGGCGAGTCAGATATGCGTTGGTTTGCAGCAATACGAGGCAGAGCTGCAACTGGTCATCCACGACAATGGCATCGGGTTTGATGTGCAAGCTGTACTGGACCGCGCCGCACGCGGTGCGAGCCTGGGCTTGCTGGGTATGCAAGAGCGCGTCCTGCTTCTCGGTGGCCAGATCGACATCCAATCCGCCCCAGGATGCGGAACTAAGATTCGGGCGCGCTTCCCACTAGCCTCATCATTCCTCAACTCTCTACCCCTCCTGAATTCGAGAGAAAATGAGGATGCCGAACGGGGTAAGATGAGGAAAGGTGAGGATTAAAGGGGAAATTTCTGATGAAACCAATTCGTGTTTTGCTGGCCGACGACCATACCCTCGTCCGTGCCGGGTTTAGAGCTTTGTTGCAAAGTCTTCCAGACATACAAGTTGTGGCGGAAGCAGACGATGGCCGTGAAGCGCTACGCTTGATCGAAGAACATCAGCCCGATGTGGTTTTGATGGATATCGCCATGCCGGGGCTAAATGGGTTGGAAGTAGTCGCACGCGTGACCGAAGAATTTCCCTACGTGCGGGTAATTATACTCTCTGTACACGCCAGTGAAGAATACGTGCTGCGAGCGCTGCGCACTGGTGCGGCCGGCTATCTATTGAAAAACGCCCGTGCTGAAGAGCTTGAGTTTGCTATCAGCTCCGTCACCCGCGGTGATACGTATCTTAGCCCGGCCGTGTCGAAACATGTGGCAGCCTACGTGCAGCGCGTCGGCGAAGAGACAAGTTTTTCGCTCGAACGACTAACGCCGCGCCAGCGCGAGGTACTGCAGTTGATCGCCGAGGGACATACCACGCAAGAGATTGCCCGTCTCTTGAACGTCAGTGTGAAAACGGTCGAGAAGCACCGTATGCAATTGATGGAACGGCTAGACATTCACGACATTGCTGGCCTGGTGCGTTACGCAATTCGGGTTGGGCTGGTGGTGTTAGAGGAATAGCGTGGGCCCGTTAGCACATCGGGTAGATGAGAGATTGGCGATTGCAGATTTTTTGCTAATCTCAAGCTTCACTCGTCAGGCCTTCCCCCCCTCACTTCTAAGAGCTTTCCCGTCTGGCCTCTCAGGTCTTTCCCCCCTCGTATTTCAGGTTTTCCCCCATTCACTTCTTGCCTTGGTTGGTATAGTATTATGCTTGAAGTGCTGGACTATTCAGTAGTGCGAAGTTATTAGTGAATAGTAACTACTCAGGTAACCTTGCGAAGGTTTCGAACCTCTTGTAGAGGACCAAACATGGCGGTGCTGACATCCGAATCCTCTTGGTAGACGACAACCCTGAATTCCTTAAAGCGGCCGCTCGCTCTTTAACCACAAATCCAGAGATCGAGATTGTTGGATGTGCGGATTCGGGCCGCCACGCTCTTGAACAGGTGGCCCGATTGAAACCGGATTTGGTGCTGATGGATCTGGCTATGCCCGAGATGAACGGCCTGGAAGCGACGCGCCACATCAAAGCACAACAGGGCGCGCCATACGTCATCATTCTGACTTTGCATAATCACTTAGAATATTGTGCTCTGGCCGAGGCCGCAGGTGCGGATGGCTTTATCAGCAAATCGGAATTCGGTACGCAGTTGCTGCCTCTGATCCACACTCTACTCGCTTAGGGAACAGACACGGGCTGTGGCTCTGGCATCAGAGGCCGGAAGAAGACTTAAGCCGCCCTCGCTGCATTATCACTGTACGCGGCGAGGGCTACAAGCTGGAAGCTCAGGAGGTTGGACGATGTTAAGCACGTTACGCCGCCGACTTATCCTCAGCCACGTACTCCCCTTGCTGCTGATCATGCCCCTGATAGGTATTGCCCTCATTTATGTGTTAGAAACACACATCTTGCTGCCCGATCTTTCCCAGGAACTGGCGGGGGATGCCTGGCTGGTCGCCGGTATCCTCGGCGACCGGCCAGGCATTTGGCAAGATCCAACCCAGGCCCAGGCTATTTTGGCCCGCGTCAGCGCGAGGTCGGCCACCCGGATGATGCTGTTAGACGCCAGTGGACGACTATTAGCCTCCAGTGACCCGGCTGACGACGAACGCCTGGGCCAACGCCTGGATCTTCCTATCCTGAACAGGGCCTTGAGCGGGGAGCTCAGCGCGCACACGATCTACAGCCAGCAACTCCAGGCGGAGGTCGTGGACGTATTCGCGCCGGTGGTGGGGCCCGATCAGCAGATGATGGGTATTGTGCGTTTGAGTCATCCCTTACTGAACGTTCGTGACTGGGTCATGCCGCTGCGCTATTTCATTCTGGCTGTGCTGGTGGTGGGGCTGCTCCTGGGCGCGGCCGTGGGCTCGGTCCTGGTCGTGGGCCTGGAACAACCCTTGCGCTATATCACCCGCGCCATCTACCAGGTGGCCAGCGACCAGCGCCTGACGCCGCTGCCCGAAGCAGGCCCCGAAGAGCTGCGCCTGCTGGCGCACGCCGTCAACATCCTGGCGGCGCGCCGGCGGGAGGTCGAGAAGGCCAGCCGCCAGTTGCTGGCCAACCTGGTGCACGAACTGGGCCGCCCCCTGGGAGCCTTCCACTCGGCCCTCCAGGCCTTGCAGAACGGAGCCGTCGAGGATATAGAGATGCGTCAGGAGTTGCTGGCCGGCATGGCAGCCGAGGTGGGACGGTTGCAGCGCCTCTTGGAGGACATGGCCCAGCTCCACCAACGCGTGGCGGGCAAGCTCGACCTGGCTCGCCGGCCCATCCCCCTCAACCCCTGGCTGTCCCAGGTGCTGAGCCCCTGGCGAGAGGCCGCCAGGGGCAAAGGGCTGCAGTGGGAGGTGGCAGTACCAACCGATTTACCCACGCTGGAAGTGGACCCCGACCGGTTGGGCCAGGTCCTGGGGAACCTGCTCAGCAACGCCATCAAATACACCCCGAGCGGCGGCGCGGTTTCCGTCAGCAGCGGCATGAGAGACAGTACGCTTTGGATCCGGGTGAGCGACACTGGCCGGGGTATCCCCCCCGAGGATCAGGAGCGTATCTTCACCCCCTTCTACCGCGTGCATCAGATGGACGACCCAAATCATGGAACGGGCCTGGGTTTGAGCATTGCCCGCGACCTGGTCGTCGCCCACGACGGCCGGCTGGAAGTAGAAAGCGTCCCTGACCAGGGCAGTCACTTCATCCTCTGGCTGCCTGTAACCGCTACCGGCCAGGGTTGGAGTAACGAGCAAGAAAGCAGCATAACTAACTTAGAGCCGGCCGGATTCAATCTGCTAGAGAGGAAGCATGACGAAGCTTGGACACATTCCCGGAATGCCCCATCGAGAATTTCTCAAGCGTTGCCGTGCCGCCTCACTCGACAATCCCCGCCTCCAGCATCGCCAGGTACACCTTTTCGGAGCTAAAAGGAGGTGCTCCAGGCCGCACGCCCACGGCGTCGTAAATAGCGTTGGCGATGGCCGGGATGGTGGGCACCATAGAATGCTCGCCGATACCTCGCGCCCCCCACGGGCCGTCGTCTTGTGGCACCTCGACGATAATAGCCTGGACGTCGGGTGGGGCGTCGGCGCTGGTAGCGATGCGGTAATCCACAAAGCTGGGATTCTGCAACACACCGTTTTTGAGCTGCAGGCTTTCGAACAGCGCCGTGCTGAGCCCCTGCACGAAGCCGCCTTCCATCTGCGCCTTGACCATCTCGGGGTTGATGGCCTTGCCCACGTCGAAAGCGGCCACGCCCCGGAGGATTTCCACCTTGCCCGTCTCCAGGTCCACCTCGACCTCCACCGCCTGGGCGCCGGTGGTATAGTGCACCACGGCCCGTTCGCCCTGGCCGGTCTCTGGATCGAGGCCGGTGACGTAGGTGGGCATAAATTTCCCCCGCCCCATGATCGGCCCCCCAATCCAACCCGTGTCCCCTGGTTTGGGCAAACCGTAGATCACAATATCTTTCAACGAGAGCGACTCTTCGCTCTTGTAGGAGATAACGTCCCCGTCCACAATGTCCAGGTCTTCGGGGTCCTCGTCCCATGCCTCGGCCACCAGCTCCAGTATCTGCCGCCGGGCGTCACGCGCGGCGCTGACGATGGCATTGCCCATGCTCCAGGTGAGGCGGCTGGCCACCGTTTGCCACTCGTAAGGGCTGTACTGCGTGTCCACCGGCGTCGCAATCCGCACCCACTCGAAGGGCACGCCCAGCCCGGCGGCGGCCATCTGGGCGGCAATGGTGAACGCCCCCTGGCCCAGGTCCTGGCCGCCCACGCCCACTGTCACCGTGCCATCCTCGTTCAGCTCCACCCAGGCGCTGGATCCGGCATTGGGCGGCATAGCCGGTGCTTTCCACATCAGAGCGATCCCTTTACCTCGCCTTTTGTTAGGCGCACTGGGTGCGTCCTTTTTGCCCCACTCGATGGCCTCGGCCGCCTTTTCCACGCACTGAGGCAGGCCGGTGGGATGCATCTTGCTGCCCGTCACCAGGATGCTGCCTGTCTTCAAACAGTTGATCTTGCGGAATTCCACCGGGTCCAGGCCGATTTCTTGGGCCAAATCGTCGATGCACTGCTCCAGCCCGGCGTGCATCTCGGGCATCCCAAAACCGCGCATCGGCCCGCTGACCGGGTGATTAGTGTAGACGCAGTAGCTGTCCGTTTTCACGTTGGGCACTTCGTAGGGGCCGCTGCTGCTATAACCGGCAGCGCGGGTCATGTTCACGCCGTATTCCGTGTAGGCTCCCCCGTCCCAATAGAATTTGTTCTCCATGGCCAGCAAGCGGCCCTTTTCGTCGCAGCCCATCTTGAAGTAGGCCACCAGGCCCTGGCGCACAAAAGTGGTGAAGAATTCCTCTTCCCGTGTCAGGCGTAGCTTCACTGGCCGCCCTTTGACCTTGGTCGCGATCGCCACCGCCAGCGCCTCCATACTGACGCCGGCCTTGGAGCCAAAGCCCCCGCCCACATAAGGAGCGATGACCCGCATGTCGCTCTGCGAGATACCCAGCGTCTTGGCGATGAGATTGCGCTGGGCAAAGGGAGATTGCGAACTGCCCCACAACGTTACCTTGCCCGTCTCCTCCATCTGGGCGATGGCCACGTGGGGCTCGATGGGCACGTGTTGCACGTGCGGGACGCGATATTTGCGCTCGACGATAGCCGCGCACTTCTCCCAGGCATGATCCGCGTCCCCTTTGCGAATCTTGAAATGGTTGGAGATGTTGGTGCCCGGCTTGGGGAGGATGAAGGGAACGACTTCGTACTTGCCCAGGTTCGGGTGGACCAGGGGCGCGTCGGGACTGACGCCAAATTCCGGGTCTAGCACCGGCTCCAGCACTTCGTATTCCGCTTCGATAAGTTCCAACGCCTGCTCGGCGATTTCTTCGCTGATGGCGGCCACACCTGCCACCGGGTCACCCACATAGCGCACCCGGTCACGGCAGAAGATGTGACGGTCTTGTAAGTAGAGGCCGATGTAGCCGGGGAAGTCCTCGCCGGTAACGACTGCCTTCACGCCGGGCAGTGCCCTGGCCTTGCCAACATCAATTGATTTGACCAGTGCGTGGGGATGGGGGCTGCGTTTGATGCGCGCATAAAGCAACCCTGGCCCAAATTGCAGGTCGTCGGCGAAAAGGGCAGCACCGGTCACCTTTTCCCGCGCATCCACGCGGGGTACGCTCTCGCCGATGGGGCTAGGAATTTTCTCTTTCGTAATTTCTTTAACAGCCATAATTTCCTCCGAGAAATGCATGGCAAAGAACGAGGATGGATGACGAGGACCTCAAACCTCAGCGGATAATAGACCTTCGTCCTTTGTCCTCCCCCATTCGGGGGACCTGCGGGTTCGTCTTTCGTCCCAAGAGCTGCGCCGTCGTGCCGCTTCCTTTACGGCCTCGATAATCCGCAGATAGCCGGTGCAGCGGCACAGATTGCCCACCAGTGCGTCGCGGATCTCGTAGTCGCTGGGATTGGGGTTACGATCCAGCAGCGCCCGGGTCGAGATAAGGATACCCGGCGTGCAAAATCCGCATTGTACCCCGCCTTGCTCGATGATGGCTTCCTGTACCGGGTCGAGTTGCTCGGGGTGAGCTAGCCCCTCGACGGTGGTAATCTCGGCCCCATCGCACTCCACGGCCAGCAGCATACAACTGTTCACTGGCTCACCGTCCATAATCACGGTGCACGCGCCACACTCACCGGCCGTACAACCGTTCTTGGTTCCGGTCAGCACCAGCTTTTCTCGTAACATTTGCAGCAGCGTCATATTCGAAGGAACGTCAACCAGCTCAGTCTCGCCGTTGACGGTTAACGTTATTCTGTGAAATGCCATGCTGTCCTCCAGGTAAACGGTTATCAGTAGTCAGTGGTCAGTGGTCAGTGATCAGCCCGCCCCGGCTGCCCCGAGCGGGCCGGGGGGGTCAGTGATCAGTGAATCACCAACGAAGTAATCCACAGTGAATTCCCGGATCACCTTAGGGGAAATTCCACAGAATAGGTCTGCCTTCGCAATCATACCACCAAGCAAACGACCTATTTCGGCGCTCTTTTCCATAAGGGGCGCAGCTTGACTTGGGATCAGGTAGCCACAATCAGTAGCCATTTCAAGCCAATGCTGGGTTTCTTGCTGCTCGGCGTCGGCATCGGTGAGCTTGCTTACGAAATGCCTCTCGTAGCGTCTCTTTGCCCATGCCTCTGCGATTTGGGCACCAACAGAACGCGAAGACCTCCGGATCTGGTCAGTCAACGAGAACATTTCCTCCCTTGGAAAAGTCTTCGTTATCTCAAAAATCTCCAAGGACAACTCTCGCGCTTTCTTGTAGACTATAAGGTCACGGAAACTTTCCGCGTGTGGCAATTTGCCCATTCTACTTTTCTCCATCCCTCCTTGCCCACTGCTCACTGTCCACTGTTCACTGTCCACTGTCCACCCCGGCCCGCTCGGGGCAGCCGGGGCGGGCTGTTCACTGTTCACCCCGGCCCGCTCGGGGCAGCCGGGGCGGGCTGTTCACTGTTCACTGATTCTCTCCCAAACCTCCGTCACCGCCCTCCTCGCCAAGTTCCTGACCATCAACTTGCGATAGCGAGCGCTGCCGCGCACATCGTCGATGGGCGTACAAGCGTCCATAGCCGCCTGAGCTGCTTCGGCAATACTGGCTTCCGTAATCGGCTGCTCGGCCAGGATGGCCTGGGCTTGCAGCGGCACCAGGGGCACCGGCGCGACCGACGCCAGGGCCAACCGGAAGCGATAACCCGAGGGGGCGCTGCTATCGGGATAGCCTAATGCCGTGACTCCGACGATGGCCAGGTCGCCAATGGCATTCCGGCCCAGCTTGAGATACTTGGCCGCGTAATCTTTAGGCGGGACGGGGAACGTGATAGCGGTCGCGATATCGCCCGACTTCAGCCCGGTTTGGCCGGGGCCGAGGAAGAATGTGCTCAGCGACTCCTGCCGCATGCCGTCCATGCCGTGAACGTGCAGGATACCGCCCAACACCAGGCACGCGCCGATCGTGTCGCCGGCCGGCGAGGCATTACAGACATTGCCCACGATGGTCGCCCGCGTGCGCAACTGGTAGCTGGCGACAGTGTGCGCCGCCTCGGCCAGCAGCGGGTAGTGTTCGCTCACCGCCGCTGAGGCGATAACCCGGTTCATGTTCACCGATGCGCCAATGGTCAGGCCAGCGGCCGGGTCAAACGCGATGTCGTTCATCCCTTCCAGGTCCTTCACGTCTACGATGAACTTCTCTTTCCAAACGCCATCGCGCATGCGGACAAAGACATCGGTGCCGCCCATAAAGGGACGAGCCGCACCCGTGTGCTCGGCCAGGAACCGGCTGGCCTCGGCCAACGAGGCAGGTTTTACGTAATCGAACTCAGGGAGTCCAGGGGTTGGGGTATGCACGAGTTACCTCCTTAGTTTCGGGTTTCGAGTTCTGAGTTTCGAGTTACCTTGCGAACCCGAAACTCGGAACTCGAAACTCAAAACTCAGAACTCAAAACTCAAAACTCAGAACTCAGAACTTTGCCTTCACTCTTTTACGTAGGGCTGTGCGAGCGCTTCAGGTCTTGCTGCCCCCCACCTGATCCTAAACCATTTGGTTGACATAAACAGCAAAACCCCTATGGTGATGATAAAAGGAACCGTCCTCCAGACGTACCTGGACAGAACGCCAGGGAGTACCAGTTGTGGGTTGAGCGAGAGTTGCCACAAGGTTCCGAAAAGTAAGGAACCACCCAGCAGGATGAAAGGATTCCACATAGAAAAGAAGACGAGGGCTAGAGCGATGAAACCCCAGCCCATAAGAAAGTTATAATTCCAGACCGGGTTGTAATACAGAGAGTAAATCGCACCCGAGAGCCCGCCGAGCATGCCTCCGACTGTTACACACAGGTAGCGAGTTCTCGTGACGTCCAGACCTGAAACTTCCGCGACCGATGGATTCTCGCCCACCGATCTTATCCTCAATCCCAAGCTCGTCTTAGAGAGCACAAACCACGCAACGATCACAAACGCGATTCCGAGATAAAAGAACGGGGAGAGCCCCAAGATAGTGGGTATCCTCTCCATCCCCAAAGGCCCTGTGTATGGGTTGCCTATATAGGTGGTCAAGCCGAAGCCAAGGATCCATATACCCATCCCACTCACAACCTGGTCGACCCCCAGCGTTACGGAAAAGAATCCGTGGAGAAGGCCGAGCAGGCCTCCGATAGCAATCCCTACCAATAAGCCGATCAAGTAGCTCCCCGTGGATTGAGCGGCGATGAAACCCAGGGTAGCACCGAAAAGCATCACACCCTCGATCCCAACGTTCAGGACTCCTGAGCGCTGGTCGATGAGTTCGCCAAGACCGGCAAAGGTGAAAATCGTTGAGGCTTCTAGACTTCTAGCGAGGAACTCCCACATTTAACCTCTCCTACTTGTTTGATAGCATTAAATTTAACCATGGTGCGCCAAAGTCAATCATTTTCCGAAGAGACCTATCGACCTCGCCTCGTAGCCAGGCCAACGTCGCCACCAGGGCTTAGTGCAGTGCTAGCCTCTGTTTTTCCCCACACAATTTTGTAGCGGTAAAAGAATTGAAAAGCCACGAGAGTAATCAT
>CAYTNQ010000080.1:0-19945 GCA_964439175.1 uncultured Anaerolineales bacterium
AGAAGGCTCCTTGACTTATTCTCTATAGTATGCTTCGCAAGGGTTATCTGGCCTGGGTAGTTACGCCTGCCACTTCAATGAATGCCACAGGTGCTACACGTCCCGCCCATGCAGCCTCCACAGCCACTCCCAGCCCCGGAGATGGCCTGGGACGTACCACTTTCTCCTTTGCTGAAAGCAGCAAAGAGCGAAATCGCGCGCGAGGTGTGCATACTCTCGCACTGCTTACATTGAATGGGATCATCAGCCTTGCTCATCGGCCGCAAAGCTTCGAACTTGGTACGACAATCAGTGCAATAGTACTCGTATAGGGGCATCTTCCTCACCACTCTCCGGATATTCGGCTCAACCCTCACAAACTTACCAGTATATTGTACCCAGACTCAGGGAAGTCGTCAAAAAGGAAGAATGGATTCAATAATGTGTAGATTCTAATTTTTTTCACATTTATTTAAGATGAAACTCCTATTGCTTTTACCCCAGTATTTGTGGTAGAATTAACATAGAGACCTTGTACTTTAACAATTACCATGAGGACGAGTCCCCACTGGTTTCATTCACCAGCGATGTGGCCGGGGAGGTGAAAAGATGGATGCCCGCTTGAACGATGTCCGGTTGCTTAGAGCCGCAGCCATTGCAACGGTGAGCTTCGCAATGGTTTGCGGCTTGCTGATTCTTTTTGGGAGACTAGCTCAGTCTGCAGTAGCAGCACCGCTGGCTGATACTCCGGTCTCCTCGGATATCATCGTCGACGCTACCTGGACACCCGCCGGCAGTCCATACATCGTGTCTACCGACACAGTAGCCGTGCGCAATGGAGCTAAGTTGACCATCGAGCCGGGGGTGGAGGTGCGCTTTCAGGCAGGTGCCCAATTGCAAGTACGCGACGGGAGCCAGTTGGAAGCTATCGGCACTCCTACGCAACCCATTACATTTACTTCAGGCAACCTCTTGGCACCTGATCGGGGTGACTGGAGCGGCATTCGCTTCGATGCCACCAGCCTGACCGGCACCATTCAATATGCTGTCATCGAATACACGCAAGTCGGAGTCGAACTCAATCGCGCTGGTCAATATTACAACGTTTCCAGCAACACCTTGCGCTACGTCGGCGATTATGATGGCGATCCTACCAACAGTGGTGCCATCATCGGCGTGCCTGACGGCGGTGATTTCAGCTACAACACCGTTTACAGTTCTGAGGTCGGAATTCGACTCAACAAGGCTTTTGACAACACGATTCGCGGCAACCACATCTACGACATTGACGCCGATTGTATCGCCCTGCTGTCGGCGGGGCCGGGCAGCCCCGGCGGCGGGGGCAATCGCTTCCTCGATAACCAACTTCACGGCTGCGGGGCCAATGGGATCCGCCTGGAAGGGGGCGGTGTGGGGGACAACCGGGTGATTGGCAATCTGATTTGGGATACTTACAATGAGGGTGTATACGTCACCAACCAGTCCAATCTTCAATTCCGGTCCAACACTGTTTACAGCACCGCTTTCACCACTACCACCGGCACGGGCGACTTCGGCTCCAACCTGGGCGCGGTTGCGCTCCTCAATGTGGATGGAATTGATGCCCGAGATAACTATTTCCACGACAATGGCGCTGCCGCATCTGCCGGTTACGCAGGCGCGATGTACATTCAAAATGCCAGTGGATCGGGAGCGATGGTCATCACCGGCACGCGGGTGCGGGACGACAATGCCAGTGGGTTGGTCTTTGACGGCACCAACACTCCCAGTTCACACACCATCAACAGCAACGCGATTTGCGTAAATGATAGATATGAAATCGAAAACCGCGATGGTGCACTAACTGCCAGCGGCAACTGGCTGGGCACCAATTTCCCAGTAGCAGGCACTGAATACACCGGTACTGTGACGGTCCTGCCGGCGATTCAGCTTGGCATCTCGCCGGCAGCCACTTCGCTGATCGCAGACGGTGCGACGACAACGACGTTGACGGTCACCTTCAACGACGGAGCAGGCCACGTCGTGCCGCCTGGCGCACGGGACATCTCAGTGGCGACCAGCGCTGGCACGTTGTCTACGGACGTGGTGACTGTAGATGGCAACGGTCAGGCCGCCCTAACCCTCACTTCGAGCAGCACCCCGGGCACGGCGGTTGTGACTGCCACCGACTGGTGCGGGTATATTGTCACCGACACGGTGACCTTCGCTGGCTACGTCGATCTGAACGTGAGCAAAACGGCCTCATTGCCACCCTATTCGCCCGGCAATCTGATCACGTATACGATCAGCTATGGCAACAACGGCAACACCCCTGCCAGCGGCGTGGTACTGACCGAAACGCTCCCGGTCAGCACCACGTTCGTTGGCCCAGCCGACTGGACACAGGTGGGTAGCACAAACCAATACATTCAAAACGTGGGCTATCTATCACCCTCGAGCGGCACACTGACGACGATGTTTGTAGTCAGGATCGCTGACGACCTGCCAGCCGGTGACGTTTCGTTTACTAACCTGGTCCGCATCGGCGATGACGGCGCATCTGGAGCTGACTATGATCCCACCGATAATGTCTTCACCCTCACTATCAGCGGGGGGAATCTACCCGATTTGTGGGTGGTTAAAAACGATAACGTGGGCCCCGGAGCCTTGAGTGGATCGATGGTGAGCGCGCTGGCCAATACGCCTGGCGGACCGACCATTTTGCAGACGTTCCGCACCATGGACAGCCTTGGTGTGGAAGCCATACCCGAAGGGGGCCTGATTACGTACACCATTGGGTTCGGCAACAGCAGCCAGGGCACCGTGCCGGCTACCGGTGTCGTATTGAGTGAAACGTTGCCGCTGTATACCACTTATGCTGGCCCGGCCTGCGGTCAGCCGGAAGGCTGGTGCCAGGTGGACGCCACGCGAACATACACACGCTTCGTCGGCGGTCCCTGGAACCCTATCACAGGCGATTCCACTTACTTCACGGTACGCGTCAGTAGTTCGCTGCCCCCCACGGCGAGCGAAGTGATCAACACCGTCTGCATTTATGGGAACGAGGAAGATCTACTTCCCGGCAATAACTGTTCCAACGAACAGACGCCGGTCATCAGCGGCACCTACGATTTGAACGTGATCAAGATAGACAACGCTACGTGTCTCAACCCCGGCGACGCGCTCAACTACCAGATCACGGTACAAAACCTGGGCGTAAATGATGCGACTAACGGCATCTTACGGGAGGCGCTCCCTGCTAATACGACGCCTACCAACCCGCCTGGCTCGGGCTGGATGGATGCCGGAAGTGGGATCTACACTTACAGCCTGGGAAGCGTAACCAGTAGCACAATCAGGGCCGTCCCATTCTGGGTACAGATCGACCCGAACCTGGCGCCCAGCGTGGCCTCGATCACCAACGTGGTCAGCGTTCAGGCTGACGGGACTGACAGCAATCCCTCCAACAACAGCTACACACTGGTCACCCCCCTGGGTACCACGCCTGATCTGGCAATCACCAAGAATGACAACACCAGCAACGAGGTGGTACCCGGTGACGTCATCACCTACAGCATCGGCTACGTGAACAACAGCCATCGTTTCACCGCCACTTATGTCGTCATTACAGATACCCTTCCACCCGGAACAATTATCACCGGCAGTAGTGAATCGTCTTGGCACCAGGTTGGTACCAGCAATCTTTATACCCGCTCTGTTGGAACTCTCGGACCTAACCAGGCGGGTAGCGTGCAGTTAACACTGCAATTGGCCAACACCACCCCCTATCCTTTCGGTAGCGAAGTGGTCAACCAGGTAGAGATTGGCGGGGCAGAAGCTGAATGTGATTCGAGCGACAACGTCGCAACCGAAGAAACGCCGGTGCAGGGCGCCAACGCTGCCGACCTGGCGGTGACCAAGACGGATAACGTGCCGTTCTGTGCCGTGCCGGGCGATGCGATCGCTTACACTATCACTTATACCAACAACAGCTATACCATCCCCGCCGAAGACGTGCTCCTGACTGAGATAATTGATCCGGTTGCCGTGACGTTCCTGGGGCCACCTGAATGGAGCGGGAGCGGCAGCACCTACACGCGCGCACCGATAACTCCGACGCTCGCACCGCGTGCGGGTGGCACGTTTACTTTCAACGTCGAGGTTGCCGATACCATCCCGGGCGGCCAGGAGACTATCACCAACGTGGTGCGCATCGCCACTACCAGTCCAGACTGGAACTTGGCCAACAACGTGTACACGCTGACCACCTACGTGCCCGAATGGCCTGACCTGTTCGTGATCAAAAACGACAACGTCGGTTCGCTGGGACTCAGCGCCATGGGAGAACTGGATAAACTTATGTCGCGTCTACAATTCCCACCCCAGGCGCAGGCTCTGCTGGAGAGCAGTCTCAGCGACGGTCGAATCGGCGCCATGGCCGAGTCGGTGAACCCGGGTGACGCCATTACCTACACTATCATCCTGGGCAACATCGGCCGTGCGCCGTCCAGCGGGGTGGTGTTGACCGAAACCTTGCCCGCCGGCACCACCTTTGTGGGGCCAGGCTACTGGCACCAGGTAGGTAGCAGTAATTTATATACCTACTCGGTGGGACCTTTGAACGACAACTTTGGCGATGTGCTGCAATTCATCGTACAGGTTGACGATCCCTTCCTGGCCGGCAGCCGGGTGATCAACACAGTGCAAATCGGCGGCAACGAACTGGAGTGTAATACGAACAACAACAGTTCCACTGACGAGACGCCGGTGGCCGGCGCTGGATTCGCGAATGTCGTCTATCTGCCACTTATCCTCAAGAATTACCCAGAGACACCTTCCACACCCATACCGACGATACCTCCTCCCCCCACGCCTACACCTACTCCCAGACCACTGGGCTGGGTCAGCGACGTAGCCGTGGACCCCGATACCAACCGGGTTTTCGTCGCCAGCCCGCGCCAAGACGCCGTCCACGTGATCGAAGGGGGACCGGATAGTTACAACCGGAGCGTGGCCGTGGGACACGGCCCTACCGGCCTGGCGGTACTGACCTCAACCGGAACCAGCAAAGTCTTTGTCGTGCACGCCTATGATTGGACGCCTGGCATGTGGTTTATAGATGCATCCAGCCTGAATAGCCACAGCATGGCAGACCAGGACGGCTACCTGGGTTCGGCACCATTTAAAGTAGCTGTCAATTCCCTCACCGATCGGGCCTTTGCTTCTAACTACTACGATAAGATGCCAATTGTGGACGCGGTCAACGAGACGCGGCTGGCCTGGGTGCAGAAAAAGAACTTCATAGCTGCCTATGGTATTGACGTAAGCCAGCGCAGCAATCTGGTTTACATGGCTACCATCGACACGGGTGAACTGATTGTCTTCGACGCTGCTCAGGCCGAGAGCACGCCAGACGCTTATGGCGCTTGCCACCACGCGCCCCCCGAAGCGCGCATCTTGCGCATGGTGGGCTTCAATGAAGCCACCGGCCACCTCTTCGTCACTTCGCCGCCTGACCACAACAAGGGCCAGACTGATAGCAAAGTCTTCGTGCTGGACGAGGATAAATTGCTTGCGGAAACCGCAAAACACGGTGGTCGTCCATCTGACGAGACTTGCCTCTGGAACTTTGGAATCAATGCAGAGGACATCGGCATAGCTGCCATTCCCGGACCGGCATGGATTACTGGCCCGGTGGACCTGCCAGGGGCCATCTCGGCTGGCGAGGAAGGGATTGCCGTCAATCCGGCCACTGGACGGGTATACGTCACCGATGGGCCGGGCGATCGACTCTTCGTCCTGCAGGATAGCATCACGCCCACCAACATCAGCCTGGTTGCGACCATTACCAACGTGGGCGACAATCCACAGGGCGTGGCTGTGAATCCACAGACCAACAAGGTCTATGTGGCCAATGCTCGCAGCATTGATGCCCCCTACGGCACCGTGTCAGTGGTGGATGGAGTTTCGAACGTGGTGATCAAGACAATCGCCTTGGGGCCGTAGAGAGAATTACGATGGGCATACTTTGCTTCCGCCCGTTCATCTCTGCACCAGGCCGTCTATTATGGCGAGGTCTTGCCATCCTGTCGGTGCTGAGCGCACTGGCAGCGTCTCTGCCCTCTGGCCCCAAACTGGCTGGCCTCACTAGTCCCAGCATTGCCCCTGACTTTGGCAAGCTGCCCTTGTCATTCGTGCCCAATGTCGGACAGACTGACCCGGCGGTCCGCTTCCAGGCCCACAGCATGGGGAGCACGCTCTTCTTTACCCCCAATGAGGTTGTACTGTCGCTAATGACGAACGACCAACGACGAAGGATCAATGATCAATCACCAGAAACACTCCACCTACGTCCGTCCTTCGTCCTTGGCCGTTCGTCAGTGATGCACTTACGCTTCGAGGGCGCCAACCCCACGCCGGAGATGGTCGGAGCGGATCGTCTGCCCGGGGCCGTCAACTATTTCATCGGGGATGACCCCAGCCGGTGGCGTACCAACCTGCCGACTTATGGGGGGATTATCTATCAGGAGCTGTATCCCGGCATTGACTTACACTACGAGGGGAGGATAGGGACGGCGGGTCAAGCATCTCTGTTGAAAGGGACCTACACGGTCGCTCCTGGCGCGGACCCAACTCGCATTCGCTGGCACTACGCAGGCGCGGCGAGCGTGCGCCTGGACCCGACGACGGGCAACCTGCTGATAGAACTTCCTTCTTCCAACATCATCCCTAATTCCCAATCTCAACTCATCGAGCGCGCCCCCATTGCCTGGCAAAGTATCAATGGCCGGCGCGTGCCGGTCAGCGTTCGCTATGCTGTGGCCGCCGACGGTGGCACTGGCTTCGTCCTGGGCCACTACGACCCGGCCTACCCGCTGACACTCGACCCAGCCCTGACTTACAGCACCTATCTGGGCGGGAGTGGCTATGACTATGGCTATGACATCGCCCTGGACGCTGATGGCAACGCCTACGTAATAGGCTATACCAACTCAGTCGATTTCCCGACAAAGAACCCGGCGCAGCCGGATTTTGGTGGTGGTATGGGCGCTGGCGACGCCTTCGTGGTGAAATTGAATCCCACCGGCTCGACCTTGGTCTATGCCACCTATCTGGGAGGTGGGGGCAACGACCGGGGCTTCGGCATCGCCCTGGACGCCGATGGCAACGCTTATGTGACGGGTGATACCACTTCGATCGACTTTCCGACCCAGAATCCCATACAGCCTGAAACTGGCGGGGGCGGCCCCTTCGAGGGGGATGCCTTCGTGGCGAAATTGGATGCCACCGGCTCCGCCCTGGTCTACGCCACTTATCTGGGTGGCATCGGCGACGAGATTGGCTACGATATCGCCCTGGACGCTGATAGCAATGCCTACGTGGCAGGTTACACCAGCTCCACCGATTTCCCCATCGCGAACGCTGTGCAGCCCGACCCGGCCTTCCCTCAGGGCCTCGATGTCTTGGGTGATGCCTTCGTAACCACCATAATCAGCGCCAGTGAGGTTTATACCTGGGGCCATTCCACCTACCTGGGGGGTACAGATTGGGATGAGGCCCACGGCATCGCAGTTGACGCTTTGGGCAACGCCTACGTGACGGGCAACACCCGCTCGATCGACTTCCCAACCATGAAGCCCGTGCAGCCAGATTTTGGAGGCGGCAGCTTTAATCGGGGCGACGCCTTCGTCACTCAGATTATCAGTGCCAGCGAGGTCTATACTTGGGGCTATTCCACCTACCTGGGCGGAACCGGTAGCGACACAGGCTACGGCATTGCCCTGGACGGCTCAAACGACGCCTACGTGTTAGGTGAAACAGCTTCGACAAACTTCCCCACGGCGAACCCTCTCCAGGCTGCGAACGCAGGGGACCGAGACGCCTTTGTCACCAAGGTAATCAGTGCCAGCGGTGTCTATACCTGGGGCTACTCTACCTACCTGGGTGGGGATGGCGACGACATCGGCAGCGACATTGCCGTGGACACTGACGGAAATGCCTACCTCACGGGGTACGCTTTCTCTGCTAACTTCCCCACCACCGACGGCGCTTACGACACGAGTTGCGGCACCGACGGCCTATGTGATGGCACAGGCGGTGATGCCTTCTTCACGAAACTGAATGCCCCAGGGGATGTCCTCGCCTACTCCACCTACCTGGGTGGCGGCAGTACCGACTTCGGTCATGGCATCGCTCTGGACGACTCAGGGGATGCCTATCTGGCGGGCTTCACCTACTCCGCCGACTTCCCCGTCACCACCGCTGCTTATGACACAGATTGCGGAACCGACGGCCAATGCAATGGCTTCGTCACCGATGCCTTTGTGGCCAAAATTGGGACAGGAGAATTATATGCCGTCTACCTGCCCATCCTGCTCAAGGGTTCGGGCGAGCCGCCACCACCTCCTGGCTGCGCGCCCTATCTGGTGGACACGATCAACGTGGGAGACACGCCGCGCGGCATCGCCATCGATACAACCCGGAACCGGGTGTACGTGGCCAACTATGGAAGCAGCAGCCTCTCGGTGATTGACAGCAGCAACATGGTGATCCAGACTATCACCGGCATCACCTCAGCCAACGGCGTGGCCTATGACCCAACCCAGAACGTCATTTGGGTCACCAACTACAGCAGCGACCAGGTGACGCCGGTGGATGCTGCCAGTTTCGCTGTGCTGCCCCCGGTTACTGTGGGAGATGGGCCGTGGGGCGTGGCCTACGACCCGGTTCACAATTACATCTACGTCGTTAATAGCCTGGACAACTCGGTGACGGTGGTGGACGCCAAGACACGGTTGGTCGTTGCTACGCCGAACGAGAGTTTCAGCCAACCCTTCCACGTGGCGGCCAACCCGGACACCGGCAAGGTGTACGTGGCCAACTTCGGAAACCACAGCGTCACGGTGGTGAATGGGATTTCTATCAGCAGCACGGTGGATCTCGGCGCCGACAACCCCAGCACCCAACCTTACGGGGTGGCGGTGGATGAGACGCGAGACCTGGTGTATGTGGCTACGGTGGACAGCCATCGGGTGGTGGTCATCGGCACGGATGGGGAAGGGACTCCCGACCAATTGTTGGGCTGGGCCGCCTTCCGTCGCGGCTTCGGCGACCCGGCGCGCCCGGTGCCGATGCGGGCCATTGCCGTCAACCCCGACATCGGTCCGACCGGCGATGGGGGTCACCTATGGAGCACCACCTCCAGCGCCGATGGGAGCGAGGCAGACCAGGTATTGCTCATCCCCAAAGGCTGGGGCGGGCGCTTCAGTTGGCCAACCCCGTATGACATGGGGACTAATCCATCGGAGGGTATCGCCGTAGACCGGGTCCGAGATTGGGTCTACGTGACCGGTGGTACCACACCTGGCACGGTCACCGTGTTGGGTGACAGCCCTGACACCTGCATGGTTCCCTTCAGTGCAGATGACGGAATTGGGTTTGAGGTGTTTAACGTGCAGGAGTAGGACAAGGCCGTCAACGGATCAGCGAGCGCGGGAGCGGATCGCGATCAAGATGATCAAACCTAAACCGGAGAAGACGACCAGGACGGTGCTGATCCATTGAACGAGTTGCAGATGCGTCTCCCAGTCGTTTACGGCGGCGGTGGTGTCGGTGGCCCCTGCGGAACGCGGGGTTTCTGATGCTCTGTTGCCGGCAACCTCTTGGGCAGTCGCGTCATCTTCTGAGGGACTGGTTTCGGGCAGTTCAGCCACCGGTTGTTGCGTCGGGATCACTGTTTCAAGCGAAGTCGTCGGACTGAGAACGACGCTGGTGGTCGGAGGCGGTGAGTCCAAAACAGTATCGGCGGCGGCTGGATCCGCTTCAGTTGCGGCTGGCTGGGTTGGTGGAGAACCCGTCAGAATCTCAAGGCTATGCTGACCGGCGGGGGCAGTCAAAACGAGATAGGTATCGTCACCCCGTGTCTCAACGTCGAATTCAACCGGCTGGCTGTCGACCGTCATCGTAAGCACATGTTCCGTCCATAACTTTAAGATCTCAATGGCTACCGGACCTTCAACGTTGGTACCGTAATCAAATTTGATCACGTCCTGACCCCAATCATAGCGATAGGCGGCGTAGCGGTCGGTCGTGGGCTGATAGACACGGATAAAGCCATCGTTCAGGCCCAGACGAGGTTGCAGCGCCAGCTCGTTACCCCTGAGCTTAACCCCAAAAAACCCCTCAATGATGGCACTGCCCATGGTGCCA
This sequence comes from uncultured Anaerolineales bacterium, assembly GCA_964439175.1. GTDB lineage: Bacteria > Chloroflexota > Anaerolineae > 4572-78 > NAK82 > CAYTNQ01. The sequence continues at coordinate 10,168 of CAYTNQ010000080.1, forward strand.
GCGGCGGCGCTATAGTAGTGGCTACCCTCATGGCGTTCAGGGGCAGTGGTAGACTGCCACTCGATGATGTTGCCCGGGTGTCTGGCCCAATCGCTGGCTACTTGCAGCAGATGGGTCGTGGCGTCTTCGGCAAACCCATTAAGGAATTCGGTCTTAATCTGTACACCACCCCACCAATCCCATACTCCGCCATTTTGATAGTTCCCATAACCCATCCCCAGGTAATCAAAGAAGAGGTTGGGCCACCGATTGGGGTAATAGGGATAGAGGGAGAGGCCGGGCTTGCCGGCTCCTGCCTCCAAACGAACCCGTTCCAGGTTGTGCAAAATGGCTTTACTCTGTTCAAAATCGGCCAACCCAGCATAGATCGCCAGGGCGTTAGAGATGCTCACCATCGCGGACTCATCGAAGTCATGCTCCAGGGGGGTGATATGCACGTGGGTTAAGTAGAAACCTTTATCAGCCTGCCAGAGCCGCGCGTTGGCCTGCTCTTTTAGCGTCTCAGCCTTAGCCTGCCATTCGTCGGCGCGGGCCGTATCACCTACGGCGGCGTTCATCTCGGCCAGTTCCATCCAGGCCATGTAAGCCATGGCCTGGTCGTAGATCGAAGCGGTCAGATGATCCTGCTCGGGATCGTAATCAGTATAATTGGAGCTTTTCTCAAATTTCACGTCACCCCAATCGGTGGTGTGGCCGCGCCAGATTAGTTGCAGCTCCGGGTCAAGCCGGTGGCTGTAAAGCCAATCCGCGGCCAGGTTGAGCCGCTCAATGATACTGAGGCCGTTGATGGAGGTTCGCAGCCAGTCAGCATTGTAGGCCGTGGTGTAATAGAGATAGGCGGCGTGAATCAGGCTGGTCTCTTCATCGCTGGTAATGGTTTCTTTGTCGCTCTGACCCTCGGGGGTAATGATGCCTCCAATGGCACCTTCCCCAGCCAGCACGCCAAAATCGCCGTCCAGGCTGCGCGTGTCGGCAGTGTATTGGCGGCGCAGATAGGCTTCAATCGGCTCGCGCAAATATGGGTCGGGGTAATAGTACTGGACCGTTTCCATGCCCCAGGCAATGTCGCGTACGTACATTTCCAGATAATCTTTGCCCGGGCGGAAGCCGTGAATGACTTCATCCCCTAGTTCGAAGACGGCCTGGCCGTGAGACAAATTATGGGGAATGTAGCCAGCCGCAGCCGATAGATGTGGCAGGCTGGGCAATATCCAGGTTGTTTCCGTGTTGTAAGATAAATCGGCGGGAAGGTTGGGGTTGGCGCTGGCCTGCTGGACGAAAGGCATAGCCATGCCCAATATCACCAACAGGCAGACGATTGTCAACCCTATCAGTCGAGGCCAATAACTGGTGAAAGAGGCGGAAGTGTCAGGTAATGGGGGTGGGAAACAGGTGGTTTTCTCTTTCAGTTTTGTATAACCTCTCAATGCTTTGTCTTTTAAAGTCCCGACGTTACTACTTAGCTTGAAGGTGCCCGGCACTTCATCGACACAAATGCGCCACGTCCGGGCCGCTGTCAGACGCCAGATTACGGCTCGAAGGCTGCAAAAGTGCCGGGCACCTGAGTAGTTATGTCCCGACAGGTGCCTTACACTCACGTGCAGGTATTATATTGGGAAGTTGCTGCTCCTGGCAAATTTGTTACTCGACCTCAACGACCAGCATAGTCATATCGTCGTACTGCTCGGCATTGTCCTGGTAGGCGGCCAGCGAGGCGAAGGAGGCCGCGCACAGTTCGTCTGCCGATAGGTGAGCGTAAGACTCGAGCAACGGTACCAGGCGCCCCTTGCCGAAGCGCTGGCTGTCCGGGGCCATAACGTCGACCAGCCCATCAGTGTACAATACCAACCGGTCGCCGGGCGCCAGGTCTAGCTGTTCTTCCGACAGGTGCAACTCGTCCAAGTCCAAGAGGTAACCCAGGAAAGCGCCTTCACCGCCCAGTTCTTGCGCAACCCCAGTACGCAGCAAGAGCGGCGGTTCGTGCCCGGCTCGGGCGTAGGTCAATCGCCGCGCCGCGCCCTCAATGATACCATAGAATACTGTTACAAACATTTCTGGCTGGCCCAACTCGAGCAGCAGCCGATGGACATTGATCAGCACGTTGCGAGGTGAGCGTTCGCGTCGGGCTTCGGCCAACAGCAAGCTGCGGGTCAACGTCATGAATAGGGCCGCTGGCATCCCTTTGTCCGAGACATCGGCGACGACCACGCCGAACCGGTCGGCATCAAGCAAGATCACATCGTAAAAATCGCCTCCCACCTGGCGGGCTGACTCGCTTCGAGCGGCGAACCTGTAGCCTGGGGCCATGGGGAAGATGCGTGGCAGCAAGCTCTGCTGAACCTGTCGGGCCAACTCTAGCTCCCGCTCCAATCGCTCTTTTTTGACCAACTCTGCCTGGGCAGCTTCGAGTTGCACGATCTTGTCGCGGAGTGCCTCGATCAGGCCGGTACGCTGAATGGCCACGGCGGCCTGGTTGGTGAACGCCTGGAGAAGCGCTATCTCGCCTGGTGTGAAGCGTGGCTTCTGAGCCGTGTGGACAATCATCAGTCCGGTAACTTCGTTCTGGGCGATGAGGGGTACGCGCAGCCCAGCTCGCAGTGATATACCTTCCACGTCTGGGTGGCGAGACGGCACGCCGGGCGGCCAGGCATCGAAAGCTGTCGGTTCGGAGCCGGCGGGATCCGGTCCGGCAGGGTCGATACTGAACAACGAGGTCGAGTCCACCTGCTGGTGGGTCAATTCTGGATTCCAGCCACTGACAGCCAGTACCTCAGCGCGACCGTCGGACCGCAATAAGTACAGGATTGCCCTGTCGGCACCACACAGGCCGCAGGCGTGGCGGCAGATACGGGCTGCCAGATCGGCCAGGTCCGTTGAGGTAGCCAGGGCCAGGCCGGTGTCCTGGAGTGAGACCAGCGCTTCAGTCCGCTGCTGGAGCACCCGGTTGGCAGCCTCCAGTTCGACCAGCTTGCGCTTCAGAGTGGCATTGGCATCGGCCAGGGCGTGTTCACTGGTGCTCAGTAAGCTGTAGGTGCGGTGGAGTTGGTCAAAGTCGAGCCTGATAACGTCGTCCACCGATACATAGCCCAGTGCTGCCAGGTGTAGCACGTACTCCTCCAGCGGCAGCAGACTGGGTTGCTCGAACAACGTGGATGTATCGGCGCTTGCCCGAAAGATGTCGAAGGCAGCCACATCACCTTTCCGACCGGTATGGTTGCAGTCGTTGCAGCCGACTGCCCGGAAGAAGGTCCCATCCAGGGGCAGGGCAGGGTAACGACGACGCAGCTCAGCCAGCCATTCAGGGTTCGGCAGCTCCGGCTGCTTGCAGATCGGACAGAGCGTTGCCAGGCGTTGGATGGCGACGACCCAGGCCAGGCCAGCCAGTCGCTCGCGCGGCACTCCCAGATCCAGCAAATGGTGGGCAATGCCGGTGCCACAGAAAACGGTATCCATCTGTGATAGGACACGCAGCCCGCCTTGAGCCGCTTCGAGCGCAGCAGGCGCGCTCTGGGTATCCAGGCGATCAATCACCAGCAAACCGGGTTGGCGGCGGGCGGCAGTCACGATTTCGTCGGCGTAAGTGGCAGGCGGTTTGACCAGCGCCAGTTCAGTCCGTCGTCGGAGTTGTTTGGAAATGCGGACCGTGTCTTTAGCCTCGGCAATCACGATAGCCTTAAGCCGGCGGTCAGCAGCCAATATGTGACGCATCAAGATGCGGAAAATGGCTGGCCGACCGCTTGGCAGGAAACCGCTGGTTGTGGCGGATGCGACCAGTGGACGCGGATCGAGTCCAGCGACGACGATAAGGCCTGGACCGTCAACGAGTATTTGCTCCACCAACGCATCTATCTGCGGCAGATGGAAGAAGTCTTTGAGCTCAAGCATCGGACGATTCCTATCCTGGCATCGCATTATAGGAGAAGAGAACACACAGGTCAAACGTCAGGTCTCTTGCAAGAATTTTCTACCGGATACTGAACCTTAAAACTTTGTTCAAATCATTGACAAACTATCAGGACTATGGTACTATTAGCTTAGATTTCCCACTCGTACTACTCAATTTTCCCCGCCGCAAAGCTATGTCCAAGCAAAGGGAGCCTGCCTTGGCCCAACACTTAATGCGGCAAGTAAACAAAGACCTCGTTTTGAACGTGATACGAGAGGAACGGCTCATTTCGCGCGCCGAGATCGCCAAGCGGACGCGACTGAGCCGCTCGACGGTTTCTGCCATTGTTGACAAATTGCTCGAAACTGGATTCGTTCGCGAGCAAGGAGTCGGGGAATCGCAAGGCGGCAGACGGCCCATTCTCCTGGATTTCAACCCCAGAGCCGGGTTTGTGGTTGGGCTTGACATAGGCGCTACCCACATGCTGGCCGTGGTAGCCGATTTGGAAGCCACGCTATTGGTAACCCTCGAAGAACCTTTCTCGATTGAAGTTGGCTCTGAGAGCGGGCTGTCCCAGGCGGTACAGATAGTAGAGAAAGCTTTGGAGCAGGCCAGGATCTCACGCCCTCACGTCTTCGGTGTGGGCGTGGCTGTGCCAGGGCCGGTTGACTATGCGGCAGGCATGGTGGTGTCCCCCCCTATTATGCCAGGCTGGGACCGGGTGCCGATCCGCGATCAACTGCAAGGAGCATTGGACTTGCCAGTCTACCTGGACAACGACGCCAACCTGGGAGCCCTGGGTGAGTATGCCTATGGAGCCGGTAAGAATGTGTCGAATCTGGCTTACATCAAGATCGGTACCGGCATTGGTTGCGGACTGATTGTTGATGGGCGAATCTATCACGGGCAACGGGGCTATGCCGGCGAGATAGGGCACCTGACGATTGACGAAAACGGTCCTCCGTGCCGTTGCGGAAGCTTTGGCTGCCTGGAGAGCATGGCCAGCGCCGAAGCTGTCGTGCGCCGGGCAGAGATGGCCGTGCAGGCAGGACAACAGACCAGCCTGAGCCAGCACCGGCGCTTGACCCTGACTGACATAGCACGCGCCGCCCGAGAAGGAGATGCGTTAAGTCAGCAGCTTTTCGAGGAGGCGGGCCGACACATCGGTGTGGCATTGGCAGGCCTCATCAACTTATTCAACCCGGGGCGAGTTATTGTCGGCGTCGGCGCTGAAGGAGCCAGCGACCTGTTGTTGGACCCGGTTCAACGAACCATAGAAGCACGCACGATGAACGGGGCCATCACGGACGTGTGCATTGTGCCCGCTCAATTCAAACGCTATGCTATCGCCATCGGGGCCGCGGCGTTGGTGCTTGAGCAAACGTTTCGCAGTCCAGTGATTACTCTGGACAGGGACACCCAGCTTACGCAAGTAAGCCCTAAACACATTCTATACAAGGAGGTGATGGGGAAAGAAGTCGACAGGCAGTCTTAGGTAGGAAAAGTAACTCGATCCTGGTCCAAAATCTACCGCACTAACAACTGAGTCTCAGGAGGAGAATGCAAAATGAAGAAACAGCTATTTCTGATCCTGGCGTTGATCGCTGTTATCTCAATGCTGGCTGCCCAGTGCGGCGCGCCGGCTCCGGCCACTCAAGCTCCAGCCACCGAGGCCCTGGCCGCCCCGGCGACCGAGGCTCCGGCTGCCGCAGCAACTGAAGCGCCGGCTGCTGCACCGGTGACGATCTCTATCTGGCATGGCTATATCGAGACCGAGGAGAAGACCTTCAGCCAGGCCGTCAGTGATTTCATGGCCGCTAACCCCGACGTCAAGATCGAGGTTCTGGCCGTTCCGTTCGACGAACTGCAGAACAAGTTCCAGACTGAGGCAGCCGCGGGTGGTGGCCCGACTCTGATACCCGGGCCCCAGGACCGGATGGCAGGCTATGCCCAGGCTGGCCTGCTGGCCACAATTGACGACAGCGCGCCTTTCCTGAAAGAGCTGGTTCCTGCCGCGGTTGAGGGTGGCCGTGTAGACGGGAAACTGGTTGGCGTTCCGATCAACAACAAAGTGGTCGCCATGTTCTACAACAAGAGCAAGATCGAGACCCCGCCGGCTGACTTCGACCAACTGCTGGCTATGGCCGCCGACAATGGTCTGGCCATCACCGCCGACTGGTTCCACAACTACATGTGGGGGCCGGCCTTTGGCGCCAAGTTCTTCGATGAGAATTTCAAGGTCGTGATCGACAGCCCCGAAGGCGCAAAGGCCTACGCCTACCTGAAGCAGGTCTGCGAGTCCCAAGGCGTAACCTGCGACGCCAACGACGGCGATATGGACACGCTGTTCCGCCAGGGCGAAGCTGCCTTCCGCTTCCAGGGCCCGTGGATGTCGGGTGATGCCATCAAGGACCTGGGGGCAGAGAATGTCGGCGTAGCGGTCATCCCGCCCATCCCCGGGGAGGCGAACCCACGCCCGTGGAACCAGTCCGAGATGATCTCGATAAATGCTGGTGCGACGCCGGAACAGGTGGCGGCTGCGATGCGCTTCATTGAATACCTCACCAGCGCCAACGTCCAGGGGTTGTTCCTGGAGGCCGCCAACTGGATTCCGTCCAACGCCAGTGTGGATACCTCCGGCAATCCCGTTGTTGGCGGATTCCTGGCTCAGGTCCCCTTCTCCGACCCCTTCCCCGTTGCTGCTGAACTGGGCGCCACCTGGGATCCGATGGGCAATGCCATGACCAAGATCCTGGAGGGTGTGGCGACGCCCGAAGAAGCGCTTGCCGAAGCGGCTAACTTGATCAACACGGCTAACAACAAAGAATAACCCATCTCATGTGCTTGGGGCTGGTGGGTGGGGGGACTCCGCCCACCAGCTTTTTCCATTGCTCGCCTGCTCCACCCGATTGCCATAGGCTTTTGAAAAGGAGAGTGATATGGCTGCGATCAGCCCTACCGCTTCTGCTGACAAGAGACCGCCTTTCCTGGAGAATTTCAAATCACGATACCCGAACGCGCGGCTTGCCTACCTGTACATCCTGCCCGCCTTCATCATCATGGCGTTTATCACCTTCTATCCCCTCCTCTTCCAGTTCTGGCTGTCCATTACCGATTTCTCATTGAAGAACCTGAAATTAATGAACCCTGATTACGTGGGGTTGGACAACTTCGTGAATGTTTTGGTACGTGGCCTACCAGTCACTAACTACGACTTTTTGCGCATCTTGGTCTTCAACCTTTTCTGGACCTTTATCAACGTCTTCCTGCATGTGGCCATCGGTATCCTCATCGCCGTGGCTCTGAATATTGAAGGACTACCCGGCAAGCGTATCTACCGCAGTCTGTTCGTGATCCCCTGGGCTCTACCCTCTTTGGTCTCGGGTATGATCTGGGCCAATATGTGGCACGACAAATTCGGCGCAATCAACCTGTTGCTAAAACAATTGGGACTGCACGGAGATATTCGCTGGCTGCTCGACACGAATCCGATTGTCAACCTGCCCCAAATCGGTCTTGTATTGCCACTGTCCTTCATTGCGGTGTTGATCGCCAACGTCTGGCTGGGCTGGCCTTTTATGATGGTGATCGCAACCGGGGCGTTACAGAGCATCCCGAAAGAGCTGTACGAGGCGGCCGAAGTGGATGGCGCCACCAACTGGCAGCAGTTCTGGCGGATCACACTGCCACTTATCCGCCCTGCGATGGTGCCAGCCATCATGATCGGCATTATGATGACGTTTAATCAATTTAATATCATCTACTTTGTCACGGGCGGCGGCCCGATTGGACTGACCGAGATTCTGGTGACCCAGGGTTTCAAGCTCGTGAACCCACAGGGTTGGTATGGCGTGGCATCAGCTTTCAACATCATTGTCTTCATCATCCTGGCTATCATCACGCTGATAACCAACCGCATCTCACGCGCTACCGAGCCCTATTACGCATAGGTCAGGGGGATTGCTATGACTACGAGAGTAAGCTCATCACGCCCTCAGTTGATGGTGAGAAATGTCATTGCACTGGTATGGGCAATTCTGGTGTTCATCTTGTCATTGGGTCTGCTGGGTTTCGGCCTGTACTCCATCTTCGCTTCGTCCGGGACGAGCGACTTAACCCAACGCTATCCCCGCGCAGTTCTCGGGATCCTGGCGCTGGCCGCAGGCGTTGTCATTCTGGTTCGCTATGGACGCCTGCTCTCCGCTATATTTCGCGAGCATAGCTACGAACGCGCCAGCGAGACGATGCGGATCGATCTGGTTCAGATATTTCTGTTATTGGTGCTGGTCGTGGTGTTATTTCCTGTGATATGGATCATCTCTATGTCGCTCGACCCACGCTCCTTTTCGCGTCCAACCGGCTTAACCATCATCCCACCGGGTGCCACCCTGGACGCCTACCGGAAGGTTCTGACCCAGCCTTCGCCTAACCCGGTGACCTTTCTCCAGCTTCTGCGGAATAGCCTGTTGGTATCAGGAGGCACCGCCGTCGGGGCGGTGGTGATCGGCACCTCCGCTGCTTATGCTTTCTCCCGGCTTAATTTTCCGGGAAGGCAGCTCGGGATGCTGGGCTTCGTGCTGGTGCTTATGATCCCGCCGGGCGGCACCCTGGCGCCCCTGTTCGTGCTGCTTAACGCAGTTGGCTTACGCACCACTTTGTGGGGGCTGGGTATTGCCTTCACTTCAACCGCGTTGCCGTTTGCCATCTGGAATATGAAAGGCTTTATCGACTCTCTGCCCTACGACCTGGAAGAAGCCGCTCAGATCGATGGCTGTACGCGTACACAGGGGTTCATACGGGTGATACTTCCCCTGGCCGTGCCCGGGATGGCGGTAACCGCACTCTGGGGTTTCCTGACTGGCTGGTCCGAGTTCATCCTATCCTGGACCTTTCTGGTCGATCCTACTCGCTTCACACTGCCGATGGTACTGCGCGGGATGGTGGGCCAATATGCTTCGGGTACGCCCTGGTCGCAATTCTCGGCCATGGCCATCCTGATGTCCATACCACCTATGCTGATTTTCTTCTTCCTGCAACGTTACCTGGTGAGCGGCCTGGCGGTTGGAGGGGTTAAGGGCTAGTTCCAAGTTGGTGCCCTGAAAGTTAGAGAGCCACAATAATTAACGAGATGTTATGTCTAGTAAACTCTGCCCGAAGATCATCTTGGAAGGAACACGCCTGACCCTTAAGACCGAGATTGCTTTTGCGCTCAATGAACATCCCCGCATCGTCGGGCCACGCAAGTACCGCTATCACTCCCCGCTCATCTCAGCCGAATGGTGCGCCTTCACCAACTTCCCCTGGGGACGAGGCCTGATCAACTTTGAGCCTCAGGAAGAGGCGCGGGCTATGGAAACCTACCGCACCTGGGCCCACCTGTTTGAGCTGTTGCCTTACTACTCCTGGATCGTGGACCGCTTTCACCTATCCACCCGAGCCTACCAACTCCAGACCTACGGCAAAGATTACGACTTTCGCTGGCTCGAGGAAAGACTGGTCGAACTTGGGTTTCACCTGGTATTCTGCACGCGAACACCGGAGTCTTTTGAAGCGGCTCGCGCGGAGCGCATCAAGGTTTCAGGCAATCCGGCCCAGTACGACGACCTGCAAGTGTTCATCGAGGAACAGGAGCTTATGCGGGGATTAGTCGGCCAGTCGATGTTGCCCACGCTGGAACTGGACATTTCAGACAGCGACGTGGCCGGAGCGTCCGACCGAATAGCCGACTGGATGGCCGAAACGGGCGGGCTGTGGGCAAGGTAAATATTCGTTTCGGCTTGCACTCACGGTAACAATCGTTTACAATCAATTCCAGTCTATGTCAATTAGGGAGGGATTGGGGGCATATGCGCTAACTTAAGCGTGTAAAGGGGACCTCACCCCATCCCCCCG
>CAYTNQ010000081.1:0-19563 GCA_964439175.1 uncultured Anaerolineales bacterium
GCTTCGGTCGCCGCCGGCGCTTCGGTAGCAACGGGGGCTTCGGTCGCCGCCGGCGCCTCGGTGGCGGCCGGCGGTGCCTCGGTAGCGGGCGCAGCACACTGCGCACCCACCATGCTCAGCACGACCAGCAGAAGCAACAAAAGTGTCAGATGTCCTTTTCGCAAGGGGTTCATCTCTTCTTACCCTCCTCCATTACAATTGTTTGTTGCTGATTGGGGTCGAGAAGCTTTGCCTAGTTTCCGATGCCTCACCTCCTTTACGATTACAGGCCTGAGAGTTACGTCTGCCATCAGTGTTCAAGTCCTATCGCGGGGGTGAATGACACCAGATGACGATACATAGATCACCACCTCCGCAGCACAAGCGGTACGATTGGCTGGCATCGTAATGAATGCTATCCCCTTCTTGCAACTCAAATTGCTCGTCGCCAACCACAATCGTCAATACCCCTTCCAGCACAAGTCCCAATACTTCTCCGGGATAAGGTTCAAATTCCAAATGTGGGGCTCCAGGATGCAAGATCGAGCGATGCACCTCCAAACTCCAACCGCTCTCAGGGTTCGTTAGTCGTGAACTAATTATGGGAGAAGCAGCGTCTACTCCTTCAGGTCCATAGGACGCACGGGTAATATGTACCTGATTCTCTCCAGCCTCGAACAAGTCACGTAGACTGACCCCTAATACCCGGGCAATGCCGGTAAGAGTTGTCAGGGACGGCGTCGTCTTATCCCGCTCGATTTGTGACAGGTGGCTTGTTGACAGATTGGCCGTTTCTGCTATCTCGGCCAACGTCAGTTTTCGCTTTTGCCTCAAGGCTTTTATCCGTTCGCCGATGCTTTCCCCCATGTCACCTCACTGCGTCCAGCTACTTTCTCAGGACAGACGGCTTTAGCCAACGCTGGGGCCTACCGCGAAGAGTAACTACTCAGCTACCCTTGCGAAGGTTGTGAATAACTTTGCTAACAGGGCAATTTTCGGTAGGCCAAGGCACTTTCGCTCTGAAACTTCTCACCAACCTTCGCAAGGGTTATCTGGCCTGAGCAGTAACCGCGAAGATATGCCATTGAGCAATGTCAAAAGATCGCAGGGGTGATAAGCGCGAGAGTAACTGCCGGTTGATCCCCACGATTTTCCAGACGATGGGAAATCGTCGATCTGAAATGCACACTATCCCCCGGATAAAGATCGTAGAACGTCTCACCATACCATAGACGCAAGACACCCTGAAGGATGTAGAAAAACTCTTCCCCTTTGTGAGAGCGGGTTTCATCTGTCGGCAGGGCTTCTCGCGCGGGCACAATTGTCAGCAAGAAGGCTTCAATGGCCGCATGAGGAAATTTTGTAGATAGTAAAGAGTAGACAATAGAAGATCCCTCGAAAGAAAAAGACTCGCGCTGATGACGACGCACGACTTTGGCTGCACGGATCGTCTCAGGAAAGAAGCTGGAAACCCTGGTGTCCAATGCTTCGGCGATGGCATACAGCAAGCTGATAGAAGGGACGGCTCGATTGCGCTCGACCTGGGAGAGGAAGCCTGATGTACAGCCACTCCGTTCTGCCAGTTCTTCGAGGGTCAAATTTTTTTGCAGACGAAGTTCTTTGATTCGCTGTCCAACAGCTTGAATGACTTTCTCCATTCATTCTTTCCTATACATTAAAAAAGTATACTAGAAATATATTTATTTGTCAATAGTGAATTTTTATAAATTATCTGCGTATTACTAAGGGCTTGAAGAACTTGAATACCGTCTCACTTTCATCCTCACCCGTTGTGAGGCTCCGGGGTTTATCGTTTGCCTGAGATTTCCACTAAGGGATGCAAAATGGTCATGGTCATTTCTGTAACCGGGCGGCCCTAAAAAGAAGAGGGCCGCTTGGTGCGGCCCCCTTCTCAGTATGTGATTCGTCTTAGGGTTTTGCCTATCAATCTCCCCAGGCCCACAGTTCGTAGCGGGCGACCTCCTGATCGAGAGGATCAACACACACTTCAAAGTCGAGGGTCTCGTCGCCCATGATGTCTTCGGGGAAATACTCTTCGTAGCTCTCAAAGCTGAACTGTACCCCATCGAGGCTGGCCAGCCGAGAGGGCTGCGCGCTGAGCCCTCTCGGCCTTGCTTGAGCGTCTTAGTAGTGCGTCCCCTTGATGTAAGTCCGCGTCGCCCCAGAGCTGGTTACAGCGTAAGGCCGCATCATCTCGTTGTCCTCGTGGTCGATGATGTGGCAATGCCAGACGTAGGGTGAAGTGTCGGAGTAGGGGTCAAAGGCATAGGGTGCCGAGCCTCCGATCGGAGTGTCAAAGGGCGCAAAGCGCACGATGAAGCGAGTCACCATGCCCGGCGGCACCATGACCGTGTCCTTCCAACCCGCTTCGTTGGCATCCGGCGGCCGGACGGGGCCCTGCAGGTAGGGTGTGACGTCCGGGTTGCCGCCCAGGATGCCCAGGGTCGCCAGGTTAGCGTCGTAGGACAGGGGCGGCCCGTAGGCGGGTATGAACACCCCGCCGTTGGGGAAGGCCGCGTTATAGGCCGGCGCATACTTGTTCATGTTGAAGTTCTGCCGGTTCATCAACTGGAACTGGGTCAGGTGGGTGTGGATGGGGTGGGCGTCGGCGGTCAGGTTGATGATCTCCCACAGTTCGGTCGCCCCTTCGTCGGGCAGCTCGCTCAGGTAGTTGGGACCCAACTTGGTAAAGTCGTTCCTGTTCGTGCCGGCCCACTTGGTATTGTTGACCAGAATCTCCAGCGGGCCGCCGGGGCCAATGATCTCGTTGAGGGTGAGCTGGCGACTCACGGTGGGGCTCACACCCGGCGCCGGGGCGCTTGCCGCCGGGTCCACCAGGCGGATCAGAGGCGGGCGCAGCGGGACGCCGCTGGCCGGATCATAGCTCGCGTCAGGCACCGGTCCAGGACCCACCCGGAACTGGAGGATCTGGCCCAGGGTCGAGCCCTTTGGCGACGCGCCCTTGGGATAGGGCGTGCGGCCGGTGTTGCGCATAAGAAACGTCTGGCCTGCGTAGCCGCTAAAGTCGATGATAAAGCCGGCGCGCTCACCGGGCATGATGCGCAGCCTATCCAGCGGCTTGACGTTGGGGTCGATCTTGACCGGGGCGTCCAGGTAGCCACCGTCGGTCTCGATCTGCCAGATGGGCGGGCCCATGGCCTTGGTCACCGGGTTGACCAGGAACAGCTCGTAGACGCGAGCGTTGGAGCCGTTGATGAGCAGGAAGCGGTAGCGCCGCGGCTCGACGTTGAGGAAGGGCCATACCTTGCCGTTGACGACGATGGTGTCGCCCACGAACTCGGGGATCCAGAACGGGTGCTCGGGATTGATGCCCAGGTTGGGGAAGTAGAGCTGGCCGTTGGTGTCGAACATGCGGTCCTGGAGTACCAGAGGGATCAGGTAATCCACAGAACCACCAGGGACCGGCAACAGACCGACCGCATCCAGGCCGGGCGGGAGACTCAGGCCCGGGTCGGTGAGCACGTAAGCGCCTGCCAGGCCGGCGTAGACGTTGAGGCGCGTGCCGCCCAGCATGTGGTCGTGGAACCAGAGCGGCGCGGCCTCCTGAACGTTCGGGTAACGGTAGATGCAATAGTTCTTCGGTGCAAGGCCATCCCTCGAATAGTACGCAGACCCGACGTGGCTGCCGTCAGCGGTGAACCATGCCTCCGGCCCGCCGTCGATTTCCGGCGGCTGCTCGCCGCCGTGCAGGTGCGGCACGGCGGGGATGAAGCCTGCATAATGCAGCGCACAATCGCCCGTGGGCGGCTGGCCCGGCACGATGTCTGCCATGCACATGTTGGCCCCGTCGTTGAGCGGATCGGCCCAGTGCAGCGTCTGGTCGGTCCACTCTCGCCAGGCAATGTTGTCGGCGGTCAGACCGTTGACGAATTTGACCTCGGTTGGGGCGCCGCGTGAAGCGACGATCACCGGCCCAATGTAGGTCCCGGCTGGGTTCGTGGGCTCATCGCCATGCCGGTAGCCCCACACCCAGGTTCCGGTGTACGTGCCGGTAGCCGGGACAAAGGCAGACGGCATCACGTTGGCCTGGAATTCGCGCATGGTCAGCGCGAGCTGGCCTGTGCCGGCAATGATGGTTTCCATAGGGCCGCCGGCCACGTTTAGCAGCGGCAGCGGATCGATAAACTGCGGGATAGCGCTGCCGGGCAGCGGCGTCCCCTGCTGGGCATAAGCAAGCGGCATCGGGGCGCCCAACACAACGCCCCGCCAGGGCACCAACAGCCCGGCCCCTGCTGCCGCACTCAGTTTCAAAAATTGTCGTCGGTTTAACATGGCTTTGTCTCCTTCTGGTATCTTTAAACTCTCTCCCGTCGCCGCCCGGGGAATCGCCCGGCAGCGGCCTTACAAATTCACCAACTTGTACTTCATCATCCTGGTGCGGTGGAAATGGCATGGGATGCACAGGTATGTTTCCCTCCGCCGAGTTGTGGAGTCGTCCCTTTCGCTGGATGTGTCAGAACTTTTGGTAGGGGCAGGTCTGAGACCTGCCCCTACAGAGTACCCAAAATCCTGGGCAGATCCCTTTCGCTAGACCCAAGTCTTCTCGCCCGGTAGTCTTAGTTTATCCTAAAAGGCACCCGCTTGTGAAGCGTAATATGCACGGATAATTGAAATCAAAGAGTTACGTAGAACTACCTACAAAAAGACCACCGGCTCCGTATTAGATACGGAGCCGGTGGTGTGAGCGAATGCCTCAGCTTACTCACCCGGAGCAGTTACCAGGTACTTGCGATTCAATTAAAGCTCTTCTGGTTCGAGCAGGCCGTGTTGCGCGGCGTAACGCACCAACTCCACGCGGCTGTGCAGGTTCAGTTTGTCCATCAGGTTTGCCCGGTGGCTCTCGACGGTGCGCACGCTGAGGGTCAACAGATTGGCCATCTGGCGATTGGTGTGCCCCCTGGCGATCAGGCGCAAAACTTCGATCTCACGCGGCGTAAGCGTTTCGACAGCCACCTGATCGGCAGCGGGCATAGCAGTCGCCTCTGTCTGCAGGACACGGGTCATGGGCAAGTGGACGTACATGTCGCCGCGCGAGACAGCCTGGATGGCGTTGACGAGCTCCGATTCGGCGGCCCGCTTGAGAATATAACCCGCGGCCCCAGCCTGGATGGCTTCTTGCACCATGCTTTTGTCGTCGTGGACGGTGAGGATGAGCACGCGAACATCGGGCAGCAGCTCCCTCAGCCGCCGGGTAGCCTCGATGCCGCCACCAGCGGGCATACTGATGTCCATGAGCGCGATGTCGGGCCGCAATGCGCTGGCCAGGCGCAGAGCCTCCTCGCCATCGGCCGCTTCGCCCACAACCTCCAGGCCAGGTTCAGCCTGCAGGAGGGCACGCAGGCCGGCTCGCAGTACGCCATGATCATCTGCGATGAGGATGCGGGTCGCCATAAGGCACCTCCATTAACAAAGTTGTTCCGGCACCAGCAGCGCTTTCCAGCACCAACGTGCCGCCCAACATCTCAGCCCGCTCGCGCACGCCAAACAAGCCCAGGTGTCCGTTTTGCATGGCCGCCATCGGGTCAAAGCCAACGCCGTTGTCTTCTACAATCACAATTAGCTTGTCGTCGCGCTGCTCCAGGAGCACATCCACACGTGTGGCCCGGGCGTGGCGAATCACGTTGGTCAGCGCTTCCTGCACCATGCGGTAAATGGACGACTCTACATCGGACGGCAGGCGGTCACACAATCCTACCGTTTCGAATTGCACCACCAAGCCATGCTGATCGCTGAGCGCCTCAGCGTATTGGCGCAGCGCGGCCACCAGCCCCAGGTGATCCAGGCTGGCCGGCCGCAGGTCCATAGCCAGTCGGTGAAGGTTTTCTAACACCCTATCCACCAAGCGCTTCAACTCGGCCACTCCAGCGACAACGGCCTCCGGCTGCTGCGCTTCGCGTTCCAACAGGCGCAGGCCGACCATGAGAGACGTCAAAGCCTGACCTGCCTCGTCGTGGAGTTCGCGGGCGATATAACGCCGCTCACTCTCCTGCACCTCCACTAGCCGCCGGGAGAGAGTTTGCAGCCGTTCGCGCCCGGCACGTACCTGCTCGAACAGCCAGGCATTTTGAACGGCAACCCCTGCTTGGCCGATCAGTGCTTCTGCCAGTTGTACGTGCTGCTGGGTAAAGAACCCCGGCTCGGCCTTGTCCAGCCCACACACTCCGATGACTTTGCCGTCGGCTACCATCGGTATGCCCAGCCAGTTGCGCACGTGTTCTGTACCAGTGCGGAACTCCCACTCGGGATAGTCGCGGGTATCCGGGATCAAGATACTCTTTTGCTGCGTGAGCAACGTCCCGATGTGGGGGCTGGCCTGGTCATTGAGGGTTATGTCCAGGACCTCCTGGGGATCAGTCCAACCTTCGTACCCGCGAACAGCGCGCACGGCAAGATGCGTTTCGTCCTGCGCCAGCATGACGCTGGCGCTGTCGTAGGGAACCAACTGGCCCAGGTAATCCAGCAGTGTGTTCATCACCGTGTCCAGCTCCAGCGTCTGGGTCAGGGCCAGTGTAGCTTCGACCAGACCCTCGGCTACTGTGGTCTGAAAGCGGAGTTGTTCCTCTACCCGCTTGCGCTCAGTGACTTCGGCCTGCAATTCCTCGTTGGCTTTTGCCAGCGCTGCAGTTCGTGCCTGAACCCGCCGCTCTAACTCGTCGTGAGCTTTTTGCAGTCCCTCCTTTGCCTGTTTGCGCTGGGTGATGTCATGGATGATGCCGGTAAAGAACATCTCCTCCCCGACCTTCCAGGTCGAAAGGGAAAGTTCCATAGGAAATTCGCCGCCGTTTCTTCTAAGCCCGGCCATCTCAACTGTTTTACCAAGCATATGAGATTCTCCGGTCGAAACCAGCCGATGTATGCCATCTTGATAAGTCACGCGGAAGCGTTCGGGCATTATCAAGGTCAGGGGCTTTCCGATGGCTTCATCCACCGAATAGCCAAAGATGGTCTCCGCTGCATTGTTCCAGAAAACGATGTTCCCATGGCTGTCAATGGTGATGATGGCCTCGCAGGCAGTTTGGGCTACGGAGCGAAAACGTTCCTCACTGTTCTGCAACGATTCCAGAGTCCGGCTGTTAAAGAGGGCAATCGCCGCCAGCTCCGCAAATGCTGAGGCCATGCGCGCATCATGGTCGGTGAAACTGCCCGGCTTGTTGGCGAGGCCCAGCAGGCCAACCACAACCCCTTGAACCGCCAGCGGAGCAAACAGAACGTTATCCAAGCTGGCATGCCCTTCCGGCAAAAATTTCGTCCACTCACTTCTGGGAAAATCGTTATCATAAATTGTCTTGCCGCTACGGTAAACCGCTTCGCGCAGGCCGCGCACAGGCATGGGAAGCGCTGGGTCAACCGTGCAGGCCAATCCGCCCGGCTCCAAGAACAACACGTCATTCTGTGTTCCATCCGCAGTCAACAGAGCAATGTACCCAGCCCTGGCTCCCAGTAAATCCTTGCACTCATCGAAGATTGAGCGTGCGGTCTCCTCAAAGTCACCATAGGCCAGGACAGCGCGGGCACCCTCCAGTAGCGCCGAGATTTCCCGTTGGCGTTGTCCTGCTTCCTCCAGGGCATTGCGTAGCTTCTCCTCGGCCTGTTTACGCACCCGCAACTCACGGCTCAGGAGCAAGTACAAGAGTAGCACTGTCATAACAGCCAGAACTAGATGCCGTTCCGCAAACTGCTGATAGCCGGTAAGTAGAAGGTCTGCCAGCAAATCGAAGGTCAAAATCCACAGTCCGGTCAAAATAGCATATAACAGGGCTGTCCGGGACAATAAATTTTTCATACATCCCTCTTCGCATAAACAAGGAAGTAATCGACAACGCGAGCAGACAAAGCTCCCAGGACGCATCTCCCCTTCTTGCCAAAAAAGACGTGCAAAATCGTACAAGTCGCCCCCGTTTTCTCGTGTTTTCTGTCAGAAAACACGTCAAGAGCGACTGGCAAGCCAGAAATGAGAGATCTCTGGAGTAACTGCTGAAACCTGGAACTCGCCTCGCCCCAGGCGAGCGGCGATTGAGGCGCTCCGATCAGGCATGGCGCTGGTCACAAGGCGAGAAGGGCCCTGCCCCACAGTCCGCGATGATACTACTGGATAATGGCCCTCATCGTCTCGACGGAGATAGTCGACCGGGTCGGCGCTTGTTAGGGAGGTGTGGGTGCGGTAATCTCTGGAAAATCGTGGATGGGAGGAAACGCGCCTAAGAGTCCAAACTCTGTCTATATATAACAGAGTATCAACAGGCCGATAAAATACGTCAAATTCATTAGAAAACTCTTATATTTTAGTGTGAATTTCCCCTTTAGCACACATAAAAGGAGAAGCCCCGCCTCTCGGCGGGGCTTCCGATGATCGATTATCATCGCCTGAAATAGATAGATAGAGGAATTAGAGGTTGCTGACGATATTGCTGAACACGTTGCCGACAACCGGACCCAGCAGCAGCAGGATGGCGATGACCACGATGGCCACGAGTACGAGGATCAACGCGTACTCAACCAGGCCCTGGCCTTTCTCACGCGGTAGGAACAACATGGGATGTCACCTCCTTTCTGTATAGAGATCACCAGACCAATTGGTTACTGGTCTTGATGCACCACGCTAATCGGGATAAGGGGTATACAAATCGACATTATATCGCAGCCTAAGTATATCAGGATCAGGTTTGAAACCGGTGTGAAACTCATTAAAAAGCAGTTTGAAATCCGCAAGGTTACTTCAGAACGATAGGCAGATAGATATGGCGCTTTTCGCCATTGCCGCCCTCGTCGGGATGGATTCCATTGTCAAAATGGATGGTCAGGTTGTCCAATACGGGTGTGTTAGTCGATTCACGGGAATAGAAGTTGACCCGGTATTGGATATAGCGCGCTTGTGGCCAGAAGGTCCCGGCAGCATCTTCAATGTGCTGTCCCGGGGCATCATAGCCGGGCAAAGGTGCTCCCGAACTGACGGCAAAACAGTCTCCCGGCTGAGGTTGGTATGGGAAGCGCTGCGGATACCAGGCACTAGCCAAAACATCGGTAATTGTATCTCCCAGCCGGGTTTGAACCGTTATGTAGGTTGAAGCGTCGGTGGCTCCCGACCAATCAACAGTATACCAGGCTGTGTCATCACTCCCCGAATCCAGAATGTTCGAGATCTGGCTGCCAGCGCCATATCCGAATGTGCCACTAATTGCGTCAGGCACATGGTGATTGAAGAAGGTCAAGTTGGACCGGGCAAAATAGATATCCCTTTGAGCTTGAGGGTTGCCCGTCCGATCATCCTCCCAGGCAAGATAGACATACCCCCCCAGCACGAACGGCCAGTCAGTCTGAACATCGGCAGCCACACTGGGGTTGAGCTGCCTACCAGGAGGTGGGTTACCGGCGTCATAATCATCGTAACTGGGATTAGAGGTGTCAAAGTTATACAGCCGGACACCGTCGTTCAACATGAGATTGGTAGCCAGCCCGCTCGGCATACCCGCGCAGGTGGACTTGACGGTGTAGTAGATATCATAGTTGAAGCTGTCGTAGTTTCTGCCGTCGGCCCAGGCCATGAACACATTCCAGCCCGTCTCATCGACATCTCCACCACATGGAAAAGCGACGATAGCAGGGTCCTTCTGTTCCACGGGTCCCGTCTGCCAGTCGCGAGCGTCGTCTTGGTTGATCTTTGCATTTCCTCCCAAGGATAGTTCGGGGTCGAAATTTTCATCTGCTTGGGCCTGTTTCACCCCAAACTGGCTCAGGCTATAGTAAATATCCGGGTCAAGGGGGCCATTTCGATAATCCTGCCATACGGTATGGATGCCAGTGACCGGGACTTCCACCTCAACCTGGGCTGTACGCCCGTCAGGAAGGGGTACGGAAATAGTCGCCGTGGTCTTGTCTTTGGTCAGGGTTACGTCCGGGTCTAGCTGATCCGGTGCCGACGGATCAGGCGGATCACCCGGGTCCGCGTCGTCGTTAATGAAGTCATCGAAGCCAAAGGTCTCCCCACCATCCGTGGAAATCGCTATAGCAATATCGGCGTTACCCTTCCGGTAATCTTCCCAGATGACGGCCAAGACCGTGACTGGCTCGCTGAAGACCTGGGTTACTGTGACCTCATAATCCGGGCCAGGTCCAAACTCATACTCAATACCCGTAACCTTGATCCAGTCCATGACATTGATAGCCGGCCTTGACTGCTGGGTTTGATTTGCATCATCATTAACCTGTGTCACATTGGTCCAGGTGTAACTGCCGGTGGTAGAGATATAACTGGTGGCGAAGATGTCGTAGTTGCCGTTGCGGTTATCCTGCCAGACTACGTGGAAGCCGCCCGCCTCGTCAACTGCGATATCCGGGTTGATCTGATCCCCCGGGATGTGGCCGCCCGCCTCACGGATCTCAATATTACCCTCTGGTGACGTGATCAGGTTTGTGCCGCTTATCAGGAACCTCTGGGCATAGATATCATAATCAACTCCACTGCGGCGATCCTGCCAGGCCACCAACAGGTCGCCATCCCCACTTAAAGCGGCGACCGGATTCAATTGGTTGACGTGATTGTCTATTGGGTCATCGTTGACCCGCATCTCCGGTTCCCAGGTTTGGCCCTCATCCGTCGAGTAGCGCAGATAGATATCGCGGTTATAGATGTCACCGTTGCGACCATCCTGCCAGACGGCAATCACCATCCCCTCACCATTGGCAATCAGATGCGGCATAATCTGGGTGCCGGTCATGACCTGGTTAATCCGGGCATCTGGGGTTTCCATGTTGTAATCAGTGACGACCATCGTCGACGTAATTTCACACGAGGCATTGGCAAAGGGCCGTCCAAAGAAGGGAGGCTCGGTAAAAAGGCCCAGGCGCAATGCGCCATTAGGATCGCTGTTATCCAGGGTCGATGCCATATTAGTCAGGAAATCCTGGTGGGTATCATGGGTGAAGTTCTGAGCAGTCAGCACACCGACTTCAATTTTGCGGGTATTGTTATCCTCATTCACCTCTGCAATGTTCCCATCGAGGTCGGACTCATTTTCCCCATTGCTGTCAACTTGTGCCCAGATATCAAAGGTTTTAACGTCGGTGAAAACCCAAGTTGTCGTGAACACGTAGGATCCACCAGGAGGCACGAAGAACCACTGCGCCCCCCATGGTAGGCCCAGGGTGGAACTGATAATCTGGTGATAATTGACAATAGGGTCAATGGGTGGGTCAATGTAGAGATCCACCAGGAAGTTATGATATTCGGGGACAACCCCCGGACCCTGGTTCTTAATGGTGACCGATATCACGCTGGGTTGACCCACCAGGGGTGTCGCCGGATCTGTCTCAATCTTCTCAACGATCAGATCTGGCGGGGTGTCCTGAGCGTTCAGATCCGAAGAGGATACGACCTCGGGTCCAAAGGGCATAGGCGTGGGTGTGGGGAGAGAGGTCAAGACCGGCCCCTGGCCCAATGCAAGACCAGATAAGGCACAAAACGACAACCCAACAGCCAAAGGTAAGACGTAAAGTAGCCTGGACTTCATCGGGAAGCCTCGCTCTCACGAACAGTCTTTGCCACCAGAGTCAAGCCAAGGACTGCGACACCCAAGAATAGGCTCAGGCCGCCAGCAAGGGCCAGCCAGAGTCGCCATCGAGGTTGAGCGGCAGCCAGGTTATCCTCCGATGGATTTGTGTCTGCGGCAGGCGACGACAGGTATCCCGTCTCCGGCAATAACTGTACCGATGCAAGCTCCCCCCCCGGCTTGACGACGGCTCCCCCCGAGGTGTCCTGATAGACCGCTTGCTGAGCGTCTCCACCCCCAGCGCTGACAGGGGTGACTGTGATCAGGATGGGGGTGACGGCCACAAAAACGGCAGTTCCGGCCGGTGTCGTCGTTCCCCCACCGGCGCTGTTACTCCCATCACCGCCACTACCGCTATCAACCTCAATCTGGATGCTGTGCGTGGTTTGGGTGCCGTCTACCAACCAGGTGACAATCAGGTCGTAATCCGTTTCCTCGTCTGGGCACTCCTGGCGGGTGTCCATCGTTGATACCAGGATCGGGGCTTTGTCGTCGTCGCGCTGATCAAACTCAACCCGGTCGATGTCGCCCCTTGTCACCCAACTAAACATGACGCACTCGCCCTTACTAATCTCGTCGTCGTCCACCCTGAAATCCACCAGCCGCCCGGATGGAGTCGCAGGGGAATTGCCGGATGGCACGGTTGGGGTGGCAGTCGGATTGGCCGTATTGGTGGGTGCAGGTGTAGGCGTCCAGGTCGGCGCAGGGGTGGGGGTGGGGAGGGGTGGCGGCTCGGTAACGGGCTCCTGGGCAGCAACGTTAAGGGGGAATAAGCCCAGTTGACTGAATATTACCCCACAGATGCAAACCCAGCGTATTAAATTCAGAGTTCGGTAGCTTATCGTCTGTTTCACAGCTCTCTCCCTATGTATAGCTTTACAGAACAGCCCGACTTAGTTACTACTTTGACAATGTCATGACATGACATTGTCAAGGTAGTTACCCGTTTTAGTTGGTCTCTAAAGTACGTTGCCAATCAACCTTAAGTTCCTGGACACCGTTGACGCAGCCACCCCCCAGATGTTGGCCCCAGGTCTGGGATGCCGGTTGGCCGTTCTCGAGAACCTGCACGGTCCACAATCCCTCAATCTGATCCTTCTCCAATCTGATCTGGTAGATGCCATCCTGATTGGTGGGGAGGGAAATAAGCGGCCCCAAGCCTGTGGTCGTATTGAAGGCCTGGACACTGACCCCCACCATCGGCAGGCTGTATGCGCTCCAGACGATGCCGTGGATGTAGCCAAAGTCGCCGCAATTGCTCTTGACGCTCATACCTTTGAGGCTATAGGGTAAAGGTTTCGGCGTAGGGGTGGGAGCGGGAGCCGGCCTGGCCTGCGCCGGGGCAGCCGCTGCTGCCGCTTCGGTAGGCTCAGGGCTGGGCGTAGGAGTCACCAGTGATTGCTCAGCTATGGCTATCTTCTGGTCAAGTTCGGACGTATCGCTGCCCTGGATCAAGCGCGCCTCTTCGTACTTGGCCCGGGCCTGTTCACCCTGCCCATCTGCCAGGAGTTCGTCTCCCCAGGCGACAAGGGCTTCGTAAAGACGCTGAGCTACAGCGCCCTCGGCGAAATCAGGTCGGGCTTCGTAGACGGGGGTCAAACCGGAAACGACCTGAGGCCAATTGCCAGCGGTATATTCATCCAGACTGGCTGTGTACAGTCTTAACAACTGGCTCTCCCCCTTAGCCTGCGAATCGTCCGGGCGCAAGGCAAGGGCCTTCTCAAGTTTGTCCAGCGCAGCCTGCAATTGCGCGGGATCGCCGCCAGCGGCAGCTTCTTCTGCCAAACCCAGTTGCAGATAGCTGAGAAAAAGATGATCCTGAACGGTCTCGCGCTGAAAACCATAATCCCCTGACTGCAACGCTTCATATTCCTGAATGGCCAGCTCATAATCACCCCGTTTAAAGGCCGTCTCGGCTTTGGCAAACTGAGCCGACAGGACCTGTTGTTCCTGGACAAAAACAATACGTTCCTCAACATCCCGGTAGCCGGGTTGTTGCGTTTGAATCTGATCGAGAAGTGACAACGCGTTCTCCCAATGATGGCCTTCCATCTCTGCGATAGCTTCGGTATAGAGGGAGACGGTGGATCGCAGTTGAGTTGCTTGGGCCAGCCCATCCCTTGCTTCGCGATCGTCTGGCAGTAGCCTGAGCACCTCGGAGTAAGCTGACATGGCCCGGTCGTAGTCACCACTGGTAAGGGCGGCCTGGGCATCTTGCCTGAGCTGACTCAGCCGTGCCTCTTGACCCTGTGCCGTCGCCTGGGGTAGGACCCAAAACTTCAAGGCCAGCAAGGCCACCGTGACCAAGCCTATAAGTAAAAGCACGATGACAGCGGGAACGATGAACTTCAGACCCCGGCTCAGGATAGAGGTACGAGGAGACGCGTAGGCGGTCTCTTGAGCCGATTCCAGCAACGCGCTGCGAGTACGAGCAGAAGCCGCGATCTCTTGCAAATGGGCATCGTCAGGGTATAGCGTCAAGAGTTGCGCCAGGAGGGTCTTTGCTGCCTGCCAATTGCCCCGATTGATTAAGGTTTCCACATCGTGGAAGAGAGGATGGTCGGTGGGCTGCGGCGGCAAGTTAGCTTGTCGTTCTGTCACATCACTGATCACCATCGTGTTCATCTTTTTCCGTCCTTACTATGTAATAATTCTCACTGAGGACTCATCTCAGATGCAAGTTCGCTCAACTTCTTCTGAGCTTGCGAAGTATCGTCGATCAGAAGCTGGGCAGCCACCTGATAGTCGGCGGCCGCGGCTGCTTTATCGCCGGAACTCAAAGAAGCATCCGCTCGCTCAAGCAGAGTCGTATACAGTAGCTGGGCCGCTCCCTTTCCGGCATAGTCCGGCCGTTCATTGTAGACCGTCTGTAGCAAGTCGATCACCTGGTCTTGGTCATCAGAATTTAACGCAGCCAGGTAGGTCTCGGCCAGGCGACGTTCATCGAGTGCCCCAGCGTCAACAGGTCGAAGCTTCAGCGCCTCCGAGAAATGGACGAGGGTCTCAGCGACCAGGTCAGGATTGGTTCCTGCTTCTCCCAAAAGCATCTGGCCGTACTTCAGGTGCGATTCGAAGAGGCGGGCCTGGACTTCCTCAAATCTAAAAGTGAGGTTGGCCTCACGTATGGCTTCGTATTGGGCAACCGCAGTTGCCCAGTCATTGCTGGCAAAGGCTTCCTCGGCGGCCTGGAATTGCTTATCCATAGCTTGTGATTCCTGGGCGATTTGCAGCAACTGGGGCAAGTCACGATATTGTGGATCCAGGCTTTGCAATTCCGTCAGAGTTTCAATGGCTTGACTCCAGTTCCCGGCGGCTATAAGCGCCCTGGCTTCATCGTACAGGGCCGACGATTTTTCTACCTGCTCTACCCGATGCAATGCTTCGAGCGTTTGAGGGTCTCCTGGAAAAATTGCCTCAAGCTTCTGCAGTGCCTGATGGGCCCGGGTATAGTCGCCAGCTTCCATAGCTTCGTCAGCCTCGTTTCTCAAACTGGTGGCCTGACGTAACCGAAGTTCCTGGACGACCCCTGGATTGATCCACACCTCGTAGGCTACATAAGCAGCTATAGCCATCGTAATTGCTATCAGTGTGAACGCAATAACCCGGCGGCCGTTCAGACGTTTGGTTGCCCTGGAACTGTGCCTGGGTTGAAATTGAGCCAGAGCTGCGCGCATTTGCACCTGATCGAGTAGTTCCTTCACTTCAGTATTGCCGGGATAGATACTTTGTAGCATTTGCAGCGACTCGGAAGCTTGTTGCCACTGCCCAGAAGCTATTTGCGCCATCCCCTTTGTATAGAAAGGATGCTCTTGAAGCGGCGGTAGTTCGGTTGCCGGTGTGAAATCGTGGTCCATAACCTTGCTTCCTAAAACATTGATAGCGTTTCCAGCAATTGCGGGATTGCAGGTCCGAGAATCACAGCGAACATTGACGGGAAGATCAAGAAGACTAAGGGGAACAACATTTTGATGGCCGCCTGGCGGGCGGTTTCCTCCGCCTTTTGCCTGCGGGCAATCCGCATCTGCTCAGCCTGGATATGAAGGACGTTGGCGATTCTGACGCCGAGTTTATGTGCCAGGGTAAGGGCCATGACGAAGCTAATCACCTCTTTGACGCCGGTTCTTTTCCCCATACTTTCCATGGCCTCCCACGCACTCCGACCCAGCTTTACCTCGGCCAGCACGCGCGTAAACTCGGCGACCAGGGCATTGTCCCAGTTCTCACACACAATTTGCATGGCTCCCTGCAAGCCCAACCCGGCGTCCACACAGATAGTCATCATATCCAGGGCATCGGGTAAGGCCCTTAAAATCTCTGTTTGACGCGCCCTGATCCGCACCGAAAGCCAGTAATTGGGCAGCATAAAGCCCAACGCCCCCAGCAGCAGACCAAGCCCAAGAGCCATAATTGGCGAATGGGCTCTGAAGAAAAGTATAAAGGCAAAAACAGCACCAAGGATGACGCCACACAAGATTTTTAGCCCAAGGAAGTCCACGACGCTCAAATTTGCCGGAAAGCCCGCTGTTTCGAGTTTCCGGTGCAGTTCCTCAATATTCCTTTGAGGAGCCAGGCGACCTAATCCCTGCAGCAAGGCCATGGCCAGGGGTTGAATGGCGCGCTGATAGAAAGAGTCGCGCATTTCAAGCTCGCGCAAAGAGAAGGAGGCATCTGACGTCGCATCCAGGAATTGCTGCATGCGCTCAGCCGACTCCCCAGGAAGCATCATCGCGCGAACGCCATTAACCAGGGCCAGCACACTTAACCCCACCGCCAAACTCAGCAGAAGCTGAGCGCCTACGAACATTTCAGATCTCCTATCATTTGCACATTGACTGATCCGAACATAACCATCTAAACTTTTCAGTAATGACTAGACCTCAATATCGACGATGCGGCGCATGATGAAAAAGCCGACTGCCATTGATAGCCCGGCCCCAAGGGGTATGCACAAAGTCGGGCCAGGTGTAAAGAGGCGCATCTGATAGGTGGGATTGATAATCATCAGAATAGCGCCTAAGGCAATCGGCAAAAAGGTCAAGACGTAGCCCGAAATCCTTTGCTGGGCAGTCAACACATCAATTTCTCGCTTGATGCGAACGCGTTCGCGGATTGTTTCCGCAGCGGTCTCCAATATCTCAGACAGATTGCCACCGATCTGCCGGTTGATGTTGATCGAAGCAACCACCATGACCAGATCGTCGCTCTTGATGCGCTCAACCAGGTGATCCAGGGCGATACTCATAGGTTGACCAAGTTGAACTTCCCGCACCACTCGCAAGAACTCGTCTCCCGCAGGTGGGGGTAATTGTTTGGCTACGGTATCCATGGACTGGATCAGGCTGTAGCCGGCCCGCAATGAGCCAGAAATCTGGGTAAGCGCATCCACCAACTGGTTGGCAAAATCGCGGCGGCGTTTACCCCTTCGCCAGGACACGAAAACACCCGGTCCGAAAAAACTGATGATACCGGCTATGAAGGCCGATACGGCTTGTCGAGAAATGGCATACCCGAGCAACCCTCCCAAGAACGTGGCCCCCAGAGTAACCAGGACGTACTCGGTAGCCGTCAATTTGAGGTCCGCCTGCAGCAGATTCTCAGTGATCCCCTTCCCCAAACCTCTTGACAGGAGCTTGTAGTCCAACTGTTTGAGAGCATTCGTTCTAGCAGTCACCGTGTCAAACCTGGCACCACCCGTGTCGACCACGTCCGAGCGAACGATCTCGTACATACGATCGGCTATGCTTTCCCGATTTAGCACGGTGAAAAGGCCAGCAAAGATGGCCATGATACCCAGTCCCACCAAAGCCGCTACCAAAATCCCGATAAGACTCATCACTCTCCTACCTCAACCTGGCTCAGGTCGCTTTATCCTGCTGGAAGGCGAACTGAGTTTGCTAATGAACGCAAGAAAGAAGCACGTTTACCGGATTGCTCCGAACGACCTGCCGTCTCCTCCGCTTGAACGGATTGCTGGCTGCCGGCCGACTGTGACTTAGGGGACCGGGGTCCGGCATCGGCTAACTGCCTGGCCAGGGCCAGCACATCCTGAGCGATGGGAGATTTTCGGTGAGAGACCATCAGGGGCGTTCCACGATTGATGGAGGTTGACACCACAGCGATGTCTTCGGCAATGGTTGCCTTGATGGGGTGGTGGATAGAGGCCTCAATGTCGGCGATGTGCAAGGCCTGTTTACCCTGATAGGAACTCATGACCAATTGCCACTTTCCGCTGGGATCCGCAGCAGCATCGGCCAGCTCCAGGAAGTTTCGCGTGGCGCGCAGGGCCGGAAGCTCAGGCGTGGTCACCACCAGCACCGTATCGACCATATCCAGGATTTCAACAGTCCAACGATCCAGGCCGTCGCCGGTGTTGATGACGAGGTAGCCTTCCCAAATTGAACTCAGTGCTTCGATCAAGTCGTTCATCTGCCCCGGCTCAACAGGTATATCAAGCTGCAACTGGGGTTCTCCCCGAAGCACCGTGATGTCTGAGGCATGCCTGGTCACCACTTGCTCTAACAACTCTTTGTCTATCTTTTGCCCGAGGTCTAAGAGGTCATAGATGGAATGCTTACTGAGAACGCTGAGAAAGATGTCGACGTCAGCCGTGCGAAGATCAGCGTCCACTAAGAGCACAGGAGAGTCTGTCTGTTGCTTCAGGGCGACAGCCAGGTTGACGGCAAGCGTCGTCGCACCGGTTCCCCCTTTGGGGCTGAAAACCGCTATAGAATGTGCTTTGCTGGAGGGAACAGCGGTCAAATCAGGCGCGGTCCGCACTTCAGCCAGAGCTGCCTTGCGCTGAAGCGACAGTTGGTATACCTGTTGGATGCTCTTATGGAGGTCCGGCAGATCAAAAGGCTTCAGCAAGAAGCCCTGAGCACCAGCCAGCATCGCCTGACGGACAAATTCCATCTCCGAGTCGGTAGCCATCACAATGACCGCGGTCCCCATGGACTGGACAGCCAGCCTCTGAATCCATCCGGTATCGGGCACGCCGTGTCCTGAGCTATCGGCCAGGATGATGTCTACCGGGGTGTGTTCGATTAGTTGCAAAGCCTGGTAGGCTGAATCGACGCTGCCGGCCACTTGATACCCCAACTCGTCCAACGAGAGTTGAATCCAATCGTTGGTGGGATCGTGATTGGCAATGACCAAGACACTTACCGCTGTTTTGTTTACCACTGGCATAATATCCTCCGTTCTTAGCCCAGATTCATAATTAAGAATTCTTCATAAATATCTCAGAAAGCGCGAAATATGAGGCTGGATCACCGTACGGGCCTGGGAGCAGTGAAGCGATAACGTTCGGAGATGGTGTTAATGTGGACAGCATCCACGTCGAAGAAGCGCCGGTTGTCTTCGCTACGCAGGACCAGGTCAATCGGACTCGCCGTATCGAGAGCATATTTGAGTACCACTGCATCCTGCGGCTCCATGGCCAAGATGAGGGTTTTCGGCTGCAGGGCGGGCGGCTCGGCCTCGGCGTTTTCTTTTTTCTTGTCTTCTTCTTTGTCAGCAGGTGGCTGCTGATAGATGATCTGGAGGACTTCCAGGTCTTGAATGGCATAAATTGAGACTTTGCCGCCACTTCCTTCCTGCTCTCCGACTACATCCGTGCTGAAAAGCAGATCCACGCGGTCGCCGGTCAATAAAATCCCTTCTTTGGAAAGTTTGTCGGTAACGGGCAGGGCAAAGGCCACCAACTCCTCGCCCAGGGCCTGGTTGAAGTTAACGCTGCTGGTCACAACGTCAGCCGGTTCGAGGCCGGCCGAGGGAAAACTCTCGATCAGGTTCTGGGCCAACAAGACCTGGCCGGGGGGTATGGAGCGGGAGGCAATGCGGCCAACGGCGTCGTCGGTCTTAAAGATGGCCCCGCTGGGTACCTCTTCGACCGGGCGTTCCTCGGTGCTGATGTCGGCCAGGCGAATCACGGCGCGTTCGTTGATCAACTGCTTGGCCACCACCACTGTCTGAGTCGGCTTTTCCTCAGAGGCAC
>CAYTNQ010000082.1:0-19542 GCA_964439175.1 uncultured Anaerolineales bacterium
CGGGAAGACGACCCGTTTGATAGGCGGCACGTGTAAGCGCAGCAATGCGTTGAGCTAAGCCGTACTAATGGTCGAGGGCTTAACTCACTTATGCGTGATGCATCACCTCGCTTCAGACGTTCTATTCAGTTTTTAGAGTGTTACCTGTATCCACAATTTATATCTGTAAAAAAAGTCTTGTTGGTGATTCTAGCGGCGAGGGTACACCCGGTCCCATACCGAACCCGGAAGTTAAGCTCGCCAGCGCCGATGGTACTTGGGAGGCAGCTCCCTGGAAGAGTAGGTCATTGCCAACAAGACTTTTTTGTTTTGAGCACGAAGGACGGATGACGAAGGTGACGGCATTGCACATTTGTCCTTCGTCCTTCGTCTTTCGTCCCTCGTCTCAGATAACAACTTCCACGCTCATGGCTTGCAATACGGGTTGGATAGGGTTGATCAGCGTGGCAGCATCTGAGCCAGCAAAGAGTAGCCCCACCACGTAATCTTCCATATCCAGTATGGCCGAGCCTGAATCGCCCGGCGCGCTCATCCCGCTGGCCATGAGTTGCCCGTGGAATGTAGCCCGGCCTGGACCGTAGGCTACCTGGCTGGTCACGTCAATCTGGACAATGCGGCCTTCGGTATAGCCAGTGGTGCGCCCACTCTTTTTTACCGCGGTTCCCAAAGTGGCCTGGCGCGTCCCCCGGGGACGTCCTATACCCAAGATTTCTGGCGTCACCGAGGCTGGATCGTTGGGCCGGGCCAGGGCCGCATCCACGCGATTGCTGCCGGCGGTTTGCTGGTAGGCCATAATGCGATGGCTGCTGCCGGTCACGCTCGCCAGCGCGTTGAGCGCCTTCTCCACGACCCCGGCCAGGTTGCAAGTAGCTGCGCCGCCACCAAAATCCAGCGGTACGTAATCAGCCAGGGTAGCAATCTGATCCTCGGGGCTGCCGCCATCATAGCGGCCGGGTTGCAAAATAGGATCACCCACTTGCCCTTGATTGACATTGGCCAGCACGTGATTGTTGCTCAGGATGAAAAGTTCGTTCCCCCGCCTGACCAGGCAACCAAACGTGCCGGCAGTGACGTTAATGTGTCCCAGCGAGACACCGGGAGGGATCACCGGTCGCCAACGATCCCGATGTCCTTGCAGGGCACGAAAAACGCCGGTCTCAATCACGTCGGTCTTTACGCCATCGACTACGCGAGGCACCATATCTGACTCAGCCAGTTGGGCCACCGGCAGCTTATGCGCCACCGATACAACCACTGACAATTCGTTGGTCGGGCCATCGGCGGTTACCTTGTAGCCAATGCCACAGGCGACCACGTTGGGCCGGTTGAGCAATCTCTGTAAATTGTTTTGTTTGGCCGACAGGGCCGCCGAAATTGTACCTGTATCTACCGCTGGCATAGAGACCTCCTTCGACAAATCAGCGAGTCAGCGAATCGGCGAGAAAATGGGCAAGTAAAATGCACTTTTAATTCGCTGACTCGCTGATTCGCTGACTCATTCACTCAGTGCCTGTATCTCTCCCGTTTCGTACACATCCACTGGCACTCCCTCGATCTCAGTGGGGATGAGGTCTTCAGGGGCCAATTGATCCCTGGGTAACTTGCGGGTGACGTTTACCACCAGGGCCACCTGATCCGTCAGCTTCCCCCCCCGCTGCCTGAAGCCGACACCGACGCCAACCACGTTCGCTTTTTGCATCAGGCGTGCTTCGTGACGTGCTTTGACAGCCATTGCCTCTTGAATCGCCTGTTCGCTCATGAGTCATCTCCCCCTGACCGTCCCCTGTTACATTGCCTCGTCGCACCTGAGGACTGAGCAGTTACGCCTCGTCAACCAATTGGCGGGCCAGGGCCTGGACTTCTTCCATGAGCGGGGCTTTCTCTTCGTCTGTCCCTGTCACAGACATCTGCTCCAATCGAGTCAGCAACTGGTTACCCAGTTCCGACACGTGATTCAAGCGTTGGGTCAGGGCTTGTTGTACCACATACGCACGTGCCAGGTTGCGCCCATAAGCTAATGTCTGCTGGTGGGCGGTGTCGAGGCGAGTTTGGGGAGAGATCGGGGTCTGTTCCACGGATGGAGGAAGAATCACGCGGAAGCAACTTCCCTGATCCAGGGTGCTTTCGGCCGTAATGTGCCCGCCGTGCAATTCCACACCGCGCTGCGCAATGGATAGCCCCATTCCTAGACCTCCCTCGACCCGGGTCATGTGTCCTTCCACCTGGTAGAACATATCGAAGATCTTATCCAGGTCGGTGCGTGGGATGCCAATACCCGTGTCCTCAATCTCCAGGATGGACTCATCGTTCACCTGGGTGGCCCGCACCCGCACCTGGCCGCCGGGACGGTTGAATTTGACCGCGTTATCCAGGAGATGGCCAATGGCCTGGGCCAGAATCACCCGATCACCGTGGACCATCAGCGGTTTATCGCCGGCCTCAAGTAAAATGTCCACATTTTTGAGGTTGGCCTGGCGTACCACCGAATTGACGGCGCGATGAATGACTTCCCAAAGGTCAAAATGGTCTTTCTCTACATCTTCGGTGGACCTGCTTTTGGCAGCGGCAAAACCCACCAGTTCGTCAATCACCATCGTCAACTGGCTGGTCGCCTGAAGGATAGCGTCCAGGGCCGTCACGAGTACGGTGTCGTCTGTGTCTTTCATGTCCTCGCGCAAAACGCTGGCGTAGCCTAGAATAATGGTCAGCGGCGTACGAAGTTCGTGGGCGGCGATGTTGATGAATTCCTCTTTGAGCGTTTCCAGGCGTTTGCGCTCGGTGATGTCGTATAAACTGAGGACCCACCCCTGTTGCCTTCCGGCCGACAAATAGGCACCGACGATGTGCAGCGTGCGGTTTATTGGCCTGGACAGCGTAACCTCAACCTCGGCAAGGCGTATTCCTTCTCTGGAAGCTCTCTCCAGGGTGGCGGCCGGCTCGTCAGACAGGAAAACCTCGGTCAGGGAACGCCCAACACAATCCCCGTTTTGCTCGACTAATGCTTCAAAGCAGGGGTTAGTCTCCACAATGGTCATCGCCTCGTCCAGTACAGCCAGGCCATTGGGAGCTGTGCCCAAAATCGCCTGTAGCTTTTGATTGGCCAGCTCCAACTCGCGGCGTTTGGCCTTTTCCTGGGTATAGAGACGAGCCAGGTCTTGTCCGTATTTTAAAGCTTGCGCGTAGCCCAGGTCGATGTCATTACCTGGTTTCTTCTCACTATCTGAATCTGACACGCTTTACCTGTTAACTACACCTTACGAGCCCAATATATCGCGCCATGTACCTAAAGGAACGTATCACTCTTTGAGGCATTTGTCAAGGGTAAAAAAGGCCTAACCCGGCTGCACAGATAGAAGGTGCAACCCAAATGAAACGGAGACATTCAAAATAGGTTATAGGGACGGATCTCGCACCCGCCCCTACAACCCATTTTGAACGCCCCCAAATGAAACGCACCCTAATCGGATTCTCTATTGGAACTCGTAGCGCACGGTGTAGGTAAGCGTGGCTTCACCATCGGCGGATACTGGCAGTCGCCACTCGACGGTACCCTGGTCCAGCTTGGTGTGGTCAGCACTCTCCTGCACAATCTTCCATTCGTTCCAGCGGAAGAGATGCTCTACTACCCGGACTTCCACCTCCTGATCCTTGTGGTTGCGCAAAACGATCTCGAAACTTTCCTCGATGACGTCGCGCCCCAGTTGCTGAAAGTCGGTCTGCCGTCGCTCGCCGACGATGTCAAAAGCGTTGCCCAGCAAGAGGCGAATGGTTTCATCTTTCGGGGTGTGATCAATTTGGTCCTCGCCAATGAATTGCAGGCTGCCGTCTACGTCGGCTTTGTAGACACGCACGCGTCCGGCAGGCAACGGGATACCCAGTCCAGCTTCTTCCTTGTTTTGGATTTGCAGGTAAATGTTTACGTCGGGATTAGAGTAAGTGCCGTAGCCGGGATCGGTGACTGCTTGGCCGTAAAAGCCCAACCCCCGCGCCCCGTCGTAGACGAAGAACTTCTCCGTTGGCACCTCCGCAGCGTTGGTGAACTCAATCTGCTTGGTTTGGTTGTCGCGGACGGTGACTGGTCGCTGTACGTCGTACAGGTGATACTCAAACAACTGCCGCTCTTCCACCGGTGGTGCAGCGGTAGGGGCGGCCATTTCCTCAGCCACGCCCCGATCGGCGAAGGCTTTGGCTTGGCGAACTACGTTCACGTCGCCGGCAACGAGCTTGAGCTTGGCGTCGGTGTAGGTCGCTCCACTTTGGTTATCGAGCGTGATCCAGCCGTTGAGGTCTGAAGCCGTGTCATCCTGGTTCAGTTGCACCACGTAGTCGGCGTTCCAGTTGATGCCATTGGTCATGTAGGTTACTTCCACGTCCTGGTCTCCAGGCTGGCCGGCATCAAGCAGCCAGACCAGAGTGGGGCGGGTGATGAGACCTTCGGGCAGCGCCGGGAAGTTGAACTGGCGCACCTGATCCAACCGGACGACCGTCACGCCCCCATCGGCATCTTGCAGGATAATATCATCGGCCCCGGAGAGGAGAGTGCCCCGATATTCACTTCCGTCTTCGATTACCAGTTCAATCTCCTGATCCACGTATTTTTGCAGCAATTTTTGACTGCCGACGATGTCGTATTCGTAGTTCTGTTCCAGGACAGTGGTGCCCTCAGGATCGGTAAGCGAGCGGAAGTGAACGCTGGTGGGATCAATTTGCGAGGCGACGTCAGAGAAACGGACTTCGTTCACCCCCCGGTCCAGTTCAAACGAGCGTGAGTCACGTACCAGGGCAATGTTTTGGTTGTAGACAGTCAGTTGCACGTTGTTCCCTTGGGCCTGAGCTACTGGAGCTAGCCCTGGCCCGATTACGGGCAGGTACTCGTGGCGATTGCTGCTGACGACCGCCTGCTTTACCGACTCCCGGGCCGCCAACAAGCTTGTACCCATCATCAGCAAGGCTCCCAGGGTGGCTATCAACACTACCATCCGGATCATGCGGGTTCGCTTTTTCATGAAAGGCCTCCTTTTTCCTCACGAGATATCCAAGATGAAAGAGGGTGTCATTGTATCAGACGATAATGGGCTTGCAAAAGTTCCTTTTTCGTAACTACTCAGCCACCCTTGCGAAGGTTGCGAATCACCTGGCTAACAGGGCGGTCTTCGGTAGGCCAAGGCACTTTCGCTCTGAAAACTCTCGCCAAACCTTCGCAAGGTTATCTGGCCTGAGTAGTTACTCCCTTTTTATTATACCACGTTGCTGCTGGGGTGGATAGCCTTTCAAAAATTTGGGACAGACCCCACCTGTAGATTGAGATGGGCTGCCACCTATGCTATAATAGGGTATGTGATGTGGTCTCTGTCCCCTCCTGCAATGAGGATTCCCGTGAAGGATGAATTCACTGATTTTGAAGAAGTAGAACATACTGCCGACTGGGCGCTGCGTGTCCGGGGACGCGATTTTCGTGAGTTGCTGGTTAACGCCGCACGCGGCATGAGCCGCCTGCTCGTCCCGGACCTCATGGCCACCCCCATCGACGAGGAACGGCGCTTCGAGTTAGATGCCTTCGACGCCGAAAGCCTGCTGGTGGAGTGGCTGAGTGAACTGGCCTACTGGGCCGAAGAGGACATGCTCGTCTTCCGTGAGTTCGACCTGCGCCGGGTGACTCCATCTCATCTTGAGGCCGTTGTCCGCGGCGGTCGCGCGCCCAATCTGCAAAAGCAGATCAAGGCGGTTACCTACCACAATCTGAAGATCAGCGAGACGGATGATGGGCTGGAGACGACTGTGGTGTTTGATGTTTAGTCAGGGATCAGGGAACAAGTAGCCGATAAGCGTATGGCCAATCTGATCCCCATTCCCTGATCCCTGATCCCTGACTCCTATTGCCTAAGGAGGTAGTACGATGGTTGGCAGGGGTGATTTCAAGCGAATCGATAAATACGTGTACGAAGTTCCTCAATCCTTTCGAGAAGATATGCAGGTGCCGGCCCGCTTTTACGCCGACTCCGAGTTAATGCAAGGGGCGTTGGGCGACAGAAGCCTGGAGCAACTGGTCAACACGGCCACTATGCCGGGCATTGTGAAATATGCGTTGGCCATGCCCGACATCCATCAGGGATACGGCTTTCCCATCGGGGGCGTGGTTGCTACCGAATTACCTGATGGCGTCATCTCACCGGGGGGTGTTGGATACGACATCAATTGTGGCGTGCGTCTGCTGGCGACCCACCTGGATCAAGAGGAGGTGACTCCTTACCTGGATGATCTGGCCTCAGCCCTGTACGCCAACTGTCCCAGTGGCGTGGGCAAAGGCGGCAACATCAGGCTTAAAACAGGCGAACTGGAGCGGCTGATAGAAGAAGGTTCGCACTGGGCGTTGGCGCGAGGCTACGCTACCGAAGCCGACCTGGAACGCACCGAGGAACGCGGCTGCCTGGAAGGCGCCGACGCCGGCAAGGTCAGCCGGCGGGCCAAAGACCGGGGTAAGGGACAGGTGGGCACCCTGGGTGCAGGCAATCACTTTATCGAGGTAGACGTGGTGGACGAGCTCTTCGACGCAACGGCGGCAGACCGGATGGGACTCTTCTCGGGCCAAATCGCCGCCCAAATCCACTGCGGCTCCCGAGGTTTTGGTCACCAGATCTGTAGCGATTACGTGAACCGCCTGCAGAAGGCGATTCACCAGTACGGCATCAAGCTGCCCGACCGAGAATTGGTCTGCGCGCCACTCAGCAGTCCCGACGGGCGGGATTACCTGGCAGCCATGAAGGCTGCCGCCAATTACGCCTTCGCCAATCGGCAGGTGCTCACCTACCACATCCGCCGTAGCTTCGAACAGGCATTGGCCGGCAAGGTGAAGAATCACCATCTCTATCAGATCTACGACATCGCCCACAATATGGCCAAGATCGAAGAACACGAGATAGACGGTCGCCGGGTGAAAGTCTGTGTTCACCGCAAGGGCGCGACCCGCGCCTTTGGCCCCGGCTCACCGGTGTTGCCTGATATCTATCGCGACATTGGCCAGCCGGTGCTGGTGCCCGGTTCGATGGGCACTGCCAGTTGGGTGCTGCTGGGCACGGAGGGCTCGATGGCTCAGACGTTTGGCTCCACCTGCCACGGGGCCGGCCGGACGATGAGCCGTGCCAAGGCCAAGAGGACGGTGTGGGGCGCTGAACTGCGTGAAGAATTGGAAGCAGGCGGCATCCACGTCCGGGCGGGCAGCATGGCCGGCCTGGCCGAAGAAGCCCCGGTCGCCTACAAAGACGTGGACCGGGTGGTAGAAGTTGTAGATGGTGTGGGCATCGCCAAAAAGGTCGCCCGGCTGGTACCGCTGGCGGTCATCAAAGGATAGGGAGTAGGGAGTAAGGGAGTAGGGAGTACATGTCGCTCGCTAGACTTTCTACGGTGTCTTGACGGGCGACGCCTACTCCCTACTCCCTACTCCCTTACTCCCTACTGACTTCTTCATAAACAGCCACCGTTTCCTCGGCGACCCGCGCCCAGGAAAACTGGGCGGCGCGGGTCAGTCCACGCTGGCGCATCGTCTCTCGCAATGCCTCGTCGCGCCAAACGGTGAGGACCGCGTCGGTCATGGCTGGCACGTTGGTTGGGTCAAAATAGTGGACGGCGTCAGCACCCACTTCCGGCAGACTCGAGACGTTACTGCATACGACTGGTACCCCACAGGCCATTGCCTCCAGCACCGGTAGGCCAAACCCCTCGTAGAGCGAGGGCACAACCACCAAACTCGCCCCGCTGTAAACCACCGGCAGGTCGGCGTCGGGGATGTAGCCGGGCAGTTGCACGGCGTCGCTCAGGTCCAGTTCTTCCAATCGTTGGAAGAAACCCTGGTAGAGCCAGCCTTTGCTTCCCACTATCACCAGGTATACATCCTCCCCCCCCTCTCGCAGCCGGTGAACCACCTCTAGCAGCCGATTCAAATTCTTGCGGGGTTCGATGGTACCCACGTGAAGCAGGTATTGAGCGGGGAGACGGTAGCGGGCCCGGCCCCAGGCGATCTGAGCCGGCGAAGCAGGCAGGAATTGCGGCGCGGCCGCTTCGTGAACGACGGTGATCTTGGCCGGGTCGATGCCGTAAATCCGTACTAAATCTCGCTTGGTTGCCTGGGAGACGGCAATGATCGCGTTGGCGCGACGGCAATAAAGAGGCATGGCCGCATTCAGATACCAATAGTTGAGTCGCTTGTGGTGCTGAGGGAAGAGGTGGAAAATGAGATCGTGGACGGTCAGCACGGTGGGAACGTGACGCAGGGGCATCAGCAGATGCTCGGTGGCGTGATAGAGCTCGGCATCAGGCAGCAACGGGTCGAAGCCCATAGCAGCCAGTTGTCCCAGCCAGACGGCCATGCGCCATGGCTTATAACCGGCGCGAACGCTGCGAGTTGGAATCCCCTCCAATCCATCCAGGGGGCGCATGGCGCCACTTTGATTGAAAAAAAGGGCGTATCGCTCTGGGTCTTTCGCCACCAACGCCCTGGCCAGATTTTCGGCATAGCGTCCTAACCCTGCCCGGCCGTGGACGGCGGCAGCGACGTCAATGTAAATTGCCACGTGCCTTCCTATTCGAATGCCTGTGCAACGTTACGTATGCTCAAGTAGGCTATGCCTGTCCCCAGCACCAACAGCGCCAGCGCATCGGGCCACAGAATGCTTATGTCCGCACCCTTGAGCATAATGGAGCGCAAGATGGTCATGTAGTGCCGGATGGGAGAGAAGATGGAGACGATTTTGAGTCCCAGGGGCATTCGCTCCACCGGCACCAGGTAGCCTGAGAGTGTGACGTCGGTCATCGCCAGCAGAAACACGAACAAGACGGCTTGCTGCTGCGTGCGTGAAATGGAGGAGATCATCATCCCCCAACTGACTTCAACTACCACGAAGAGAACGGTGAGCAAGAAGAGAAGTATCCAGGAGCCTCTCATTGGGATGTCGTAGGCGCTGACGACAATGAAGAGCATGACGGCGAAGTCGAATAGGCCAATGGCGGCCGAGGGTATGGCTTTGCCGGTCAGCAGTTCAAAGGGGCGCAAGGGGGTGACGCTAAGTTGTTCCAGGGTGCCCAATTCGCGCTCCCGGGCCAGGGTGAGCGCGGCGACGGCCAGAGTCACCTGGTAGACAATAAAGGCGACCTGAGAGGGGATGGCGTATTTTCGCCCATCGAGGGACTGGTTGAAGCGAATCGTTGGCCGCAACTCCACTCGGGAGAGGGGACCCGCAGCGAAGGAGGTCCCCTTTTCGGCTAACAACTGGTAGAGGTAATCAGTGATTGCTCCTTCGGCAGTGCGCAGCCCTACACTTCCGCCTATGCTGTTGGAGCCATCGGCGACAATTTGCATCTGAGGCGATGTGCTGAGGTCAAAAAGATCGCGCTCAAAACCGGGCGGGATGACAATTGCCAGATTCGCCTGCCCGCTGTCGAGCAGGCGCTTCACCTCGCCTTCGTTAGCGGGGAAGTAGCAAAGGACCAACTCTTCGGTGTTGTCGAGAGCTTGGGCCAGGCTCCGGCTGGTGCGGCTGTGATCCTGATCCAGGATCGCCATCGACAAATTCGTCGCACTGCTGCCCGTCGCCTGAGCCATTAATACCAGTTGCATTGCCGGAAAGGCGAACAGGAATGTGGTCAGCAGCCGGTCACGGCTAAGTTGGATGAGTTCTTTGATGATAACGTGCCAGATACGGGCCAGCATGGGCGAATACTCCATCGTGGAGAAGAGAGAGAGCCCGCTGAATGCGTCATCCCTACGCCAGCTTCTTCTTGAAGAGCACCAGGCTGAAGGCAAAGGCTACCGCCGCCATGCCCAGCAACATCAGGCTCGGCATCACCAGGTACGAAAGCCCCACGCCTTTAAGGAATATCGCGCGCGAAATAGTGATGAAATGAGTGGTAGGCAGAGCCGATGAAACCAGCACCGAGTACAACGATCCGCGGTTGACGGGGTCAACCAGGCCTGTCAGGAAGAAGCTGGGGACGAAAAAGGTCATCAGTACGATAAACATTGCCGTCTGCTGACTGGCGACCCACGTAGAAATGAAGAGGCTGAGCCCCATGCTGGCTAAGAAGTAATCAATGGTCATCAACACCAGTAGCAGCATATTCCCCCGGAATGGAACCTGAAACCAGACAACTGCTACCAACCATGCCAGTAAAACGCTGATGA
This sequence comes from uncultured Anaerolineales bacterium, assembly GCA_964439175.1. Lineage (GTDB taxonomy): Bacteria > Chloroflexota > Anaerolineae > 4572-78 > NAK82 > CAYTNQ01. Next base: position 10,175 of record CAYTNQ010000082.1, read on the forward strand.
TCCCCGTCAGCACGTAGGCGCTAACTTTGCCCGACAGATATTCCGTCCCCTGGATCGGCGTGGCGAGCAGCCCCTCAAAGGAGCCCAGTTCTTTCTCGCGTGTCAAAGCCAGGCTCAAGGCCAGCGCCGGTAACGCCAGAACTACGCCTAAAAGGCCAGGAACCATGCTGATGAGCGATTTAAGTGTGGCGTTGTACCAGGCTCGGCTGCGTACATCAAAGGGAGAGGTCCCCTTGCGCGATACAGGCTGGATCTCGGCGGCCACGCTGCTGGATGCCGCTGAAAGCATGCTGAGCGTCTGGCTGGCAGCATAGGCATCGCTGCCGTCAACCAGAAGCTGCACCCGGGCGTTTCGCCCGGCCTGGATCGTTTGACCAAAATTGGGGGGGATAACCAATGCTGCATCCACCGTCCCATCCACCAACAGCCGGTCAATTGTCTGGTAATCACCCACAAAGGCAATCACCGAGAAAGTGTCATTGCTGTCGAGACTATTGACGTAATCACGGGAAACCTGGCTTTTGTCCAGGTCCATCACTGCCAGATTGGCGTGATTTACGTCAAAAGAGAAGACATAGGCCAGGGTGAAGAGTAAGAAAGCCGGTGACACCGTCACCAAAATAAGTGTACGGATGTCGCGGGTAATGTGGCGCAATTCTTTCAGGACCACGGCTAAAGTTCTGCGAAGTGACATGGCCAGGCTCGATCTATAGGTTTGTAATGTACGAGAATTGTAGCATAAGGCGCAATGCGCGCCAAATAGTGTGAAAACCCCCAACCGAACGTTTATTGCTCAAGGTCAAGCGACCGGCGAGGTGAGCAGTTTCTCTCGCTTGGTCGCAGCGTCGGCAAGCTGGCGTTGCAGCCTGTCAGCCTGGGTCACGCCATAGTTGACTGCCATCACCTCACCACCTGGTGCGATGATCACCGTAGTCGGGACGGTGAGCACCCGATAGCGGCGTGCAACGTCGGGATGAGCTACTGCGTCACACGCCTGGAAGTGCACGCTTTCCCCCATTCGCTGCTGTAACGAAGCTAAGATAGGACTCTGCTGCAAGCGGCAGGGAGCGCAATCATCGCTGTGGAAATAGAGTAGGGTTGGGCGGCCATCGTTCAGGCTGACGCGGTCCACGTGAATGCTACGGCGCAGCCACAGTTTGATTCCCTGCCAGACAAGCCACAACACGCCTGTCACAGCCAGAGCAGCCAGCAAGATCAGCAGCCGATTCATTTCCTGCTCCTACAACGCGGATTCAGAGCGCCGGATCAGCCCCAGGCGCCGCAGTTGGTAGTACACAAAGCAGCCGGCGCAGAAATTGAAGAACAAATTGATGGCTGCCAGGACAACCACCAGGCCGGCCAGCCCCCAACCAAGGGAGATGGCATTCGAGGCCAGGAGTGCCAGGCTGCTCAACCCCAAAAAGGTGGCCCCCACTCCCTGGGCAAAGCGGTGGGGAGCAGGGTCATCATCGATCACGTGGGGTTTGAGCAAGCCGATGGGTTTCAGCACCTGCCGATACGCCTGCTGAAACAGCGCTGCGCCCGGCCAGATGGTACCCACGGCCAACACTGCCCCTACAAACAGGACCAGCCAGGGCAGGTCGAACAGATAAGCCAGCAAAGTAAACGTGATGATGGAAGCTTGATTGAACTTGATGGCTGTGGTGTCTACTTTCTTTACCATTTGAACCCTCCTAGTGAAAGGACAGATAATGAAATCGCCCACCAGGCATCCGGTGGGCGATTGCTTAACTTCGGAAACGATAAAGCTATGTCAGCTACTGTCTATGACAACATGATTTCCGCACCGGACCTGCTTCCCTCTGTGCCCAGGCAGCACAACAGGGACACGCACAATAACAGCGTGTGTCGGTACAAGCGCAGGTCCGTAACATTGGAACAAAGAGTTTCATAGCAGCAACCTCAATCTTAAGGATGCTATCATACCATGCCCCTACCAAGTTGTCAATGGTGAATTTCAGTTTGGGGGGCAGACCTAACCCCCCGGCCCCCTTCCTCCCTTGGCAGGGACAGGCTACCAGGGAAGGGGGAGAATTGCTCCCCTCCCTGCGTCGGGGAGGGGCTGGGGGAGGGGTCTGCCCCCCAAACTGAAATTCACCCTTTCGGTTCCGGGTGTGTTCGGATTTCAGGAGGGACCAACTCAAACATTCAATTGATAGCGCTCGACGGCCTCGTCAAGAATGCAACTGATCAACTCTTCGTAGCTCCATCCCTCCGCGGCGGCTTCGATGCAGAGGTCGGAGTAGCCCGGATTCAGGCCTGGCAACGGATTCACCTCGAGAATGTAAGGCTTATTCCCATCATTGGCATCGAGCCTGAAATCCACCCGGGCGACGTCGAGACAGCCCGTCACGCGGAAGGTGGCCGCCGCCAGCCAGTTTAGCTCCTCGACCTGCTCCGGGCTCAGAGGGGCCGGGCAAAGGTAGTGGAATTCGTGTACCAGGTCCACTTTGATGCGGCTGGTATAGACCCCTGCTTCCTCTTCTGGATAAGCGGCCATGTCTACTTCCAGCGGCGGGAAAAACTGAAGACCTCGGGAGATGCGGGGTGCTTCTTCGTCCTCGGGGATACGCCAGGCCACCGGCGGCGTCAGATTCCCGACCAGACCAACGGTCACCTCGCGCCCCTCGATGAAACGCTCGACGAGGGCCGGCTGGTCGTAGCGTTCGAAAATACGGCGCAGTTGCGCCCGTAGCTGGCTCTCATTGTGCAAGATCGACTCGGCACTCACGCCCATCCCCGTCCCTTCGCGGCTCGGCTTGATGAAGAGAGGGAATTCCATGTCTGGATCGAGCGGCTCGTTGATGCGCTCGAATGTCTGAAAAGCAGGCGTTGGCAGCTTGTGGTAGGCGAGCACGCGTTTGGTCATCGGCTTATCCAATGCCAGCGCCAGCGTGAGCACCCGCGATCCGGTATAGGGAACGCGTAACATCTCGAGACTAGCCGGCACTTGCGCTTCACGCGAGTCACCGAAGTGGCCCTCACAGATGTTGAAACAAATGTCGGGTTTCGTCTTCTGCAGGTTGTCGTAGAGACTCGTATCCCCTTCGAGGAAAGTAGCACGATGCCCCACCGCTTCGAGCGCGTCCAGGATGGCCTGGATGGTCTCTTCAGAGTCCAGATCATCCCAATGATCGGGTGACATGCCGGGCCAGGTGGGTGCATTCTTCTTCAAGTTTGCCAAAAGTGCAACATGCATAAGCTTATCCCCCCCTTCTTATTTAGAGACCGAGTAGTTATGAGATTATTATAACATAACTAACCCCAGCGCCAGATGAATAGAGCGGCCAGCAGGCGAGAGATAGCGAACAGACCCAGGGCGGTCGAAAGTCCCAGCTTACCGCCCAAAAACGGCCCGATCAGAGAACCCAGCAAGATAGCGGCGCTGAGCGCCAGATTATACCAGGCCAGGTGAGCGGGGCGATCGTCCTGGGGCACCTTGTCTAAAATATAGTTGGTCAATGTGCCACCGGCCAGCGCCCAGCCAAAGCCGCCAGCGATCGAGGCAGCTACAAAGAGCCCAAATCCACGGCTTAGAGCCATCAGCGCGGGGTAGGTGGTCATCAACATCGCCCCGATGGCTGTTACCCGCTGGTTGTCTAACCGCCGCGTCAGGTATGCCAACTGGGTCGAACCCAAAAAGACAGCTACATAGAAAAAAGCCGTCCCCAGACTGATTTCCTGGTCCGAAAGGTGAAGTCGATTGACCCAAATGAGGGGAAACAAGGGGGCAGGCAGGTATTGAGCCAGATGGAAGCCAAACAGAACAGCTAATATTTTACCAAAAGGGCTGGTTAAAATTTCTGTCCTTGGACCATGCAGCCCGCCTCCTCGGGTCAGGAAGCGCAAACCAGTACTGTGGCGAAGGCCATCACCTATGATGCGAATCATTCCCGGCCGGGCCATATCTCCCAGGCCGCGCCCGACGCGTGGGGGGACTCTTCCGTTGGGAAAAGGGCGCACGAACCATAAATGGAAACTGCTCATTGCTGCCCCCAAAAATCCCAGTCCGAAGACAATTTGATAACCTATAGGAAAAGGAAAGTGATTGAGGATATAGCCGCAGAGCAGAGAAGTGATAATGAACGTGATGGCCAGTAGGCCGTTACGCCCCCCGGCAACGTGACCGCGCCATTCTGGGGGAACGGCATCGGCGAACAGAGCATTAAAGCCTATGGCCAGGGCTACGCCAGGGATACTCATAAGCAGCGTCAGCCCGATGAGCGCCCAGATTTGACCTTGCGGTGCCAGGAGAAAGGGTAGCGGCACCCAGAAAAGATAGAAAATGCGATGGAAAACCGATGCCCAGAATACGGCCGACCCTATGGACCGTTTCTCCAACCATCGGCCGGCTGGTAATGCAAAGAGCAAATTCATGGTGGCGGGGCCGGCGTTGAGGAATCCGATTTGGAAAGCGTTAGCTCCCTGCCGGGCCGCATATACGGCCAGGAAGGCCATTGCGCTGCCGCTCAAGACGCCAAACCAGGCAATATCCAGGTGCAGATGGAGAAAGGTCGAACGATATGCAGCCGGCACGGGCCGGGCAGGGCTGAGTAGGGAGAAGAACGTCATCAATCCGTCAAGGCATAGAAGCCCTCCCTACGTCGTTCTGGGGGGCTCACGCTGAAATCCTTGGGGGAAGTTAATGTGAGGGGGTACTAGTCCCAGTCGTCATCAGGCGTGTCCCATTCCTCGTCGAAATCACTATAGGCCCAATCGAGTTCCAAAGGTTCCAGGCTGATAATTTCCAGATCTGCTCCGCACTCTGGACAGGTGACAGGTTGCCCTTCCTTCGGTTTAGCTCCCAGGTTGATCTCGTTTCCGCAATCCGGGCACGTGGCAACGGCCATGCTGATTTCCTCCTTTGGTGAGGCGGCTTCTTAGCAATTACCAGCCTATTGTAGTCCCTTTGTGTATCAAAGAAATGGAAAAGAGCTACGAAAGCCGTTGCAAACGGTGCCTATTCGTACAATTTTTGAAACATCTTCAGCTACGTGCGGATTCCATTCGGCCCATGGCGCTACGCTGCCAATGTTGCCAGTCGTTCCCGTAACTTTTCTGCCTGTTCTTGCAGGCTGGTCAGTTTATCCCGCTCTTTTTGCACGACCTCAGCCGGCGCTTTGGCGATAAACCCTTGATTATTCAACAACTTCTGGCCGCGGGCGATGCCGGCATCAATGTGCGCCAGTTCCTTTTGCAGACGCTCGTGTTCGGCGGTCAGGTCAACCATACCTGCCAGCGGCAGGTAGATCTCAACGCCACCCACCACCAATGTGAGCGCCTGTTCCGGCTTGTCGAGAAGGGTGTGCGCCAGGCGCAGATTGTCCAGATCGAGGCGAGCCAGCTCCACCAGAACGTCACGCTGCGCCAGGAACAGATCGTACTTTTCCCCAGTTGCAATGTGGGCGACAACACGCCGCGTTGGTTCCACGTTGTATTCGGCACGGGCGTTGCGGATGGCGCGGATGGCGTCCATCACCAACTGCATGTCGGCCTCGGTGTCTTCGCATAAGTCACCCGAGGTCGGCCAGGAGGTGATCATGATTGAATCATCCGTATGGGGCAAGTGCTGCCACGCCGCCTCGGTGACGAAGGGCATAAAGGGATGCAGCAGTCGCAGTGTCCGGTCGAGCACGTAGACCAATACCCGGCGTACCGTGGCCTGGGCATGGGCATCGGTACCATAGAGGCGAATCTTGGCGATTTCGATGTACCAGTCGGCATATTCACCCCACAGGAACTCATGAATTTGGCGGCCAGCCTCGCCGTACTGATAGGCATCCATGAGCCGGGTCACGTTTGCAAGCAGGCGGTTGTAGCGGCTGATGATCCACCGGTCGGGCAGGGCCATCGCCGACAGGTTCCAGGTGCCCAGGCCAGCCTCGAAGGCAGCGCCCAGATTGCTGGTCACGAAGCGGGTGACGTTCCAGATTTTGTTGGCAAAGTTTCGGTTGGCGACGATGCGCTCCTCGCTCAGGCTCATATCATTGCCGGGGGTGCTGCCGGTCAGCAGAGTGAAGCGCAATGCGTCGGTGCCGTAGCGGTCCATCATCTCCAGCGGGTCAATCACGTTGCCGGCCGTTTTGCTCATCTTGCGTCCCTGGGCGTCGCGCACTAGCCCGTGCAGGTAGACAGTGTGGAAGGGGACCTGGCCAGTCATCTCCAATCCCTGCATAATCATGCGAGCCACCCAGAAGAAGAGGATGTCGTAGCCCGTTTCCATCACATCGGTGGGATAAAAACGTTTGTAGTCCTCTGTCTCCTCCGGCCAGCCCAAAGTAGAGAAGGGCCACAGGCCCGAGCTGAACCAGGTGTCGAGCACGTCCGGATCTTGCTGCAGGTTAGTGCTGCCGCATTTTTCGCAGGCGGCCGGATCCTCACGGGCGACAGTCATGTGATCGCAATCGTCGCAATACCACACCGGAATGCGATGGCCCCACCACAGTTGGCGGCTGATGCACCAATCGCGAATATTCTCCAGCCAGTTGTAGTAAACTTTGGTGAATCGTTCGGGCACGATTTTGATGTGCCCATCCCGCACTGCCTGCAGGCCAGCCTCGGCCAGCGGTTCCATCTTTACGAACCACTGGGTGCTGACCAATGGCTCGACCACTTCGCCCCCGCGCTGGGAACGGGGCACCTGCATCGTGTATCGTTCGGTTTTGATTGTCAGCCCGGCGGCTTCCATATCGGCCCACAGTTTTTCCCGGCACTCATAACGGTCGAGCCCGGCGTAGGGACCAGCATTTTCGTTCATCGTCGCGTCCGGGTTGAGAACATTGACGATCGGCAACCCATGTCGTTGGCCAATCTCGAAGTCATTCGGGTCGTGGCCAGGGGTGATCTTGAGGGCGCCAGTGCCGAATTCCATCGAGACATAGGTGTCGTGGATGACCGGAATGGTGCGGTTGAGCATAGGCACCAGGCAGGTCTTACCAATGAGGTGGCGGTAACGGTCGTCGTCGGGGTGAACAGCCACAGCCGTATCACCCAAGATGGTCTCAGGCCGGGTGGTAGCCACCGGGATGTAACCCCGTCCCGGCCCATCCTTCAGGTTTGACCCGGCGATGGGGTATTTGAAGTAATACAGAGTGCCCTCTTCTTCGTTGTACTCCACCTCCAGGTCGCTGACAGCGGTTTGCAGGCCGGGTGACCAGTTGATGAGATATTCTCCCCGGTAGATGAGTCCCTTTTCGTAAAGGCGCACAAAAGCCTCGCGTACGGCGCGCGAGAGCCCCTCGTCCAAAGTGAAGCGCTCCCGGTCCCAGTCGCATGAAGCCCCCAACCGGCGCAATTGTTGGATAATCATGCCACCGTATTTCTCTTTCCACTCCCAGGTGCGGCGCAAAAATTCCTCGCGCCCAACAGCCTGGCGACTGGTCCCCTCACTGAGGAGCATGCGCTCCACCTGAAGCTGGGTAGCGATGCCAGCGTGGTCGCTGCCAGGGACCCACAGGGCAGCCCGCCCCAACGCGCGGTAATAGCGGATCATCATGTCTTCCATAGCTACGAACATGGCGTGGCCCAGGTGAAGTTCGCCTGTCACGTTGGGAGGCGGCATAGAGATGACAAAGGGTTCCGCGTCGGGTGGGGCAATCTCTGGCTTAAAGTAGCCCTGGCTTTCCCACCAGTTGTACAGGACTGTCTCCACGGCCTGCGGCTCGTAGGTTTTGGCCATTTCGGTGGTGTCTATAGGGCATTTTGTCATTGTGTATTCTCCTCAACCATTGGAATGCCTCTGGGTATGGAAAAGGGACAAGTGCTAAAGACAACCCCCCTTTCATCCAAGGACGAAAGGGGGGACTGATTTCCGTGGTACCACCTCGGTTCTGGCACAGATGCCAACCCCGCACATTCAATGGAGTCGCATCCAGGCCAGCACTCTTGACCGCAATAACGGGCGAACCCGGGGCAGCCTACCAGGTCCTATGGCCTTTCAACCACCCAACTCCCAGGCGACCTTCGGCAGGGGACGCTGCGAGAGGCTTTCAGCCGGTGACCTCTCTTCTCTATCAGGCCGGGTATACCTGCCTACTCCTCCTGTTCGCTGTCGTTGACTGTATAAAAACAGACCAGGGCAATGGGCTTCACTGCCCTGGAAGTGATTACAGTATACCGGATAGCAAGGGAATTGTCAAGAGTCCGCTGAAAACCCACTGACCGCCTAGAGCCAGTATAATGAGACGAAGACTTTTGCCAGCCCAGGCGGCCAGCAAAAAATGCCAGACCGGCATACCCAGTGCGCCTGCGACCATTCCCCCCACGTCGAAGGCGGGGTTGGGAATGATGCCCAGCACGAAAATGACCAGTATGCCCCGCTTACGCATCCATTTTTCAAGGCGGCTGTAGAGATCTCTGTTTTCGATAACGGCCCGCCCCCCAACGCCGGCCAGATAACCCGTCAACTCGCCCAGGGCGGATCCCAGGCCGGCCACAATCCCTACAGCCACCGGGTTGAGTGCTCCACCCACGCCAAATACGATGGCCATGCTGGGCGTTGGCAAGATAATCGTAGCGTTACCGATGAGACTGATCAGGAAGACAGCCGGGTATCCATAGACGGAAAAACGCTGGATCTGCTCGCGCGACAGGACAATCCCCACTGTAATGCCGACGGCAAGCAGCACAGCCGCAACACGTCCGATCAAGCGGCGCGTTTTGGGTGATAATCTGATAAGCGTAAATGCCTGGGTCTTGGTAATCGGGGACTCGGGATTCGGCATAGGGACCTCGACTGTAACTACTCAGCTACCCTTGCGAAGATTGCGCATAACTTTGCTCACAGGGCAATTTTCGGTAGGCCAAGGTGTATCTTCTCAATATCTTGGGGTAGGGGCAGGTCCCGCGCCTGCCCCGGCGGGCAACCGCAAGGGTTTGCCCCTACTTTTTGAGAAGATACGCCAAGGTTTCGCTCTGAAAATTCTCACCAAACCTTCGCAAGGGTTATCTGACCTGAGTAGTAACCCTCAACTTATGATTCCTGGCCATCTATAGGGTAATGTTGGTTGTCGAAACCGGTTCCCGGCGCGACAAGCTGTAGCCAGTCGCCTCTCTGCCTCCCAGAGGGGAACCTATGTTTACATCGGCTCACAGGATTCTACGCAAATCGTCAAGAACAGTTGCAGCCGAAAACTACCTGATGAGCCTATATACAGACCTAAGTCTTCTCCGAGATTCCTCGATAATTCCCTGACCAGTGTACCACGAACTATCATGCTGTCAAGCAGTACTATGGGGCCCTTTACTCCACAGCTATAATCGCAACTCATCCAGTCCGTCAAATCGTCGAGGGGCGCATGGGCCAAGGCCCCAGGCCGCGTTTAGGTATTGAAAGTTTTAAGGGTGGG